>NZ_JAHPYX010000119.1:0-4348 GCF_019058535.1 Candidatus Borrarchaeum sp. | reverse complement strand
TAACGAAACCAGTGACAAAACTACCTGCCATAAGAATAGATCCAATCACAAAGCCAGCAAATAATGTACCAAGATATGAGCCGATCCATAGGACCATACTAAGCAAATTTCGTTTTGTTGTTTCATTTTCAACGCTCAAGGCATCTACACAAGTGTCAAGCATTGACCATCCGAGATTTTGGAAGAACCAAACTGTTACATAGAGTATTCCATTTGTCGGGTCGATTATCACCAGAAACGGCAATAAAGCGAAATTTAAAACGCTTCCTAATACTATATAGGGCCTTCTTCTTAAGTTTCTTCCAAATAGGGTAAATGAGTACTTGTCACTAATAAATCCCCAAATTGGTTTTGCCAACCATGGAATAAATGCTACTGTGGAATATATAGCTACAGTGACTATATCTAACCCCATGAACACAATTAAGTAGATAGGAAGAAATGTCGAAGTTAAGATTGACGCAATACCCTCTACGAAATAAGTGCCAGAAACTAATGGATAATACCGTATCCTTGAAATATCTTCACTTTCTCCACCCATTTTAATCAACCAGCAGAAACTTTACTATTTTATAAGTATTATACGGTGCTTCTTTTTTTGTAGTAGAAGAAGTTAGTAGACAAATATCACTTCTTAATAATAAATCTATGCGTCAATGAGTATTAACTCTCATCAACTTTTTGATTTCCTTGTCTGGAATGCCGATAATCAGGAAGAAAACTCGTGCACAATTAAACATTACTCACAGGTGTCCTCAGTTCCCTATCAGGAATTCCGACCAAGAGGAAAAAAATACCGCCTACTAACACACATACTGCAGGTAATAAGAAACTGTATACTGGAGCTATGGTTTCCCATAATATACCAGATATAATCGGACCAATTATCCCTCCTGACATTTTCAAAACGTTCAATATGCTAACAGTTCTTCCACGAATCTCGATCGAGGTAAGGTTCATCATGTATGATGTGCCTGCATTTAAAATCATCGAATTACCAGTTCCAAAAAAAATCAAAGCCACCGTTAAGCCTATAAAACTGCCTTGTGTCCCGATTAAATAGAAAGAAAATGCTGCAACGAGGAGTCCAATACCCAGTGTATTCTTATTGGAGTACTTATCAGCAAGTTTTCCCGTCGGCACAGAAGTAATGAAATACGCGATCATATAAACGAACCATGCTATGCCGACGTAATTCAAAGTTAAATCATACTGGAGTATCATGAAGATGGACAAAACAGGCATTATTGCGGCCACACCAAAGTTGGCTAATATAATTGCGATGAGATAGATTATCAGGGGTCGTCTTGTTTTTTCACTAAATATGCGTTTCAAGTTAATTTTGTATCGCTCCTCAATATCCAACCTTAGGGTCTCCCTCATCAGCAATACCACGACAATCAATGAAACAAAACAAAGTAACGAGCCAATCAAGAAAGAGAAAAAGAATGAGAGCGTTGTCGCCACAAATCCGCTCAAAAAATACCCTACAATAATTGCCCCCGCACCAGCAGCATGATATATACCATAGGCACTGCCTCTTTCCTCATCTGTTACTACATCTGCAATTGCAGATTGTGCAGCGGGTTTGAATGAAGAATCCCCCAATCCTTCAAGTGAATACAACACCCCGAATGCCATAGGTTTATCTGCTAATATCCTAAGAAGATAAGAAAACGCATAACCTAAAAGTCCTAACATCATGGTGGGTTTTCTCCCTTTTTTATCGGAAAATATACCAAAAGGAATAGGAAATACCACAAAAGCTGCTGTATAAAAAGCGTAAATCAATCCAATCGTAAGCACATCGAAGCTCATCACGTCATATAAAAAAAGCGTGAAAACTGGTGTGATAAGACCCGCACCAAGAGCGGCAATCCCAGTAATTGCAGAAAGAAAAAGAACAATACGTTTTGATATGCCATCCATAAACTTCACTAAAACAAAATATCGTAAAATAGTATTTAAGTCCCTAACAAAGAAACTTAATTTAATCCCTTTGCAGACAATTAGCTTTCATTCTACAACATAAGTAGAAAAAGGTTTGAGCGGTGTTTAAGCGCAGATAGGTAAGTTAAAGACCACGTTGGTGCTACCTAATAGCACTCTTATCCGCAGAACTGTTACTTTTCGTATATGTTGCAAGATTTGATTGAGATAATGTTCAAGCATAGATTCTTCAACATTCTCTATATTTAGTCGAATCCAGGTTTCATCAGAGTCTTCAATAGTAACTTCACCGCTCTTAATAAAGCCCAAAGCATCTAAGTCATTAAAAATGTTCATCTAGTTTCGACCTCCTGTATTGTTCGGTAGTGAAAACCTGTTTCAGACTTTACATCGGCCATGGACCGCCAGGACCCATTCACATAACCTCCTTTGCAATTTTTCACAAACATTTGAACCCTCTCATTGGATAAGAACTATATTGGATATAACTAGTAGTTAGTCTTTATAAACGAGTAGCTTAGGTTGCCCAATTTCTAGAAATCTTCAATTACTGAGAACTTAGCAATTTTTTTTGTCGGTATTTTTCGCAATAAATTTCAAAAAGGAATTTACAAGATCTTTTTAATAACACTTCAACTAATGAACTTCAATAGGAGTTATGTCGGATACAGATAACCACAAAAGCGAAAAGTAGTTTTTACAGAATTCCCAAAACTCCCAAATATAATACCCCAATGTTACGACAAAGTCTAATCAAATTGCCGACAAAAAAGAAGATCTCACAAAAAGATTTACAAGATTCCCCAAATTTAAATGGCTTACGAGCGAAGATTCTAGATATTTTTGAGCCATCCTGAAAAGTTTTTTATATTACTAAAACTATGTATATAAATTATGGCGCCTTCTGGGGAAGAAATCACTATTTCTGAAGATCATAAGGAAACAACTCAACCTGAAGGTCTTGAGACACTACAAAATGAACTTGTTTTTATTGCGAAATTTCTTGCAACCCCCATCCCTCAGAGGGAAAAACTTGATGTAGAACATTACATGTCTTTCAACCGGCAAAAAAGATTGATGAATCTTTTTTTAGACTACTTCTTACCGACAAAGATATTTCCAGAGACCGTAGAAGAGGATCTTGCCTATTTACTCGCATATAATCTATTAGATGTTCTTGAAAAAGAGGAATTACTCAAGGAATGGTATAAACTACGCGGTTTAAATCCCAATAAGCCCGATGAGATATTTACCGAATGCGAGGATGGATCAACCTATCGAAGTGTACACGATTTATTGGAGGCAGACTCCCGCACTTTCGGTCAGTTTCTCCCCACATTATTAAAGAAAATGCAGCGACTGAGAAAATATATTACGGAACCTCTCGAATTAGATGAAACCACCCGCTATTTAGATAATATTTGGCTTAGTCAAAAACCGACACTATCAAAAAACGACATTAATGTTATTCTCTATATTGACGCCCGCCCCTTTGCTAAGAATAAGGAGATTGCTCAAGCAGTAGACATGCACGAAAACTCAATAAGTTATATATTGGATCGCTTAGAAAAATTGTGTCGTTTTGGTGTGTTCGGTCGACCGAACCTTGGGAAATTAGGTCTTCAAAAAATAATTGTCAAAACAGAAGGTAACATCACCATTGACTTTCCCTACTTAATATCAACTCAAGAACTACGTGCTGGCAATGTAGTAAAGTTGTTCCCCTTCCATATCCCCAGAAAAAGGGATATATATATTCGAGAATTCTATGATTCTTTAAAAAGCCATCTAGAACTTGAAATGTATCGGCTCATAGAACTGAAGGATAATCTCTCGTTCCAATACTATGATCAAGAGACTCAGGAATGGGATATCGATTGGGATATTTGGACGTTATGGCTGGAACGTTTCCTCTATAAAGAAGGATATAACGAAATCGGTCCTGATATTACAAAGATTAGAGTTAGTGATCAAACACCTATTTCATTTGACTCTAAAGACCTTCAAATCATTGACTATTATAAGAATAACTTAAGAATGCCGATGTCTCACATAGGGGAACACGTCGGTATGACAAAAGCAGGTGCACGCCATAGAGTCAAGAAATTGAGAGATAATGATGTCATCGTTCCGTTTGTCACTTTAATGCAAATTGGGTTAGATGAACAAATCGTGGTGTTATATACTGGCGAGGAAGAATATTTAAACTCCTTTGAGGCTGCACTCTTTGAATTACCCGTAGTATATAGTTACTCACTTCAGGGATTTCCAGATACAACTAAAAAATGTCTTCTTGCTTGGCTACAGGTACCATCAGGTAGTTTTGTCAAATTTGCCGATGCCGTGACGAGCACTCTAAAAGAAAGTGAATCAATTTGGCTCGGTCATCGCTATCTTC
>NZ_JAHPYX010000014.1:0-6880 GCF_019058535.1 Candidatus Borrarchaeum sp. | reverse complement strand
TTCTTAAGATATAGTATAATTTTCTTAGCTGTTGTGGACTGTTTTTTTTGGATTGTTCGTAATTGATGTGGGGGTATTGGAGAATCAATATCGATCAAATCAAGATTTACCAGCTTTAATAAATTTAAACTAGCCTTATCATAAGAAATTGACTTTTCTGTTTTTTTTAGAACTTCATATAAAGTAAATTTTCGCTTCTTTGTATTCAGATATTCATTTCGCATATATTCGTAGATTAAAAAGGTTTTTGTATCCTTTAAAGTATTTACTAAGTGATTAAATTCAACAGAAGTACTTAGATTGATATCTTCTGAGGAAATTGTATTGCCACTATCAAGATCGGTTATTAAAACAATTATTTCTTTGTTTTTGAAGAATAGCTGAACAAAAAACTTTTCCAGAATAAAATTATTTGCCAAGTTATTGAGTCTTTCTCTGAGTGAATGGATAGGTCTTCCAAGAATTTTTGCGGCTTTTTCCACTGAGAGACCCTTTTCTATCTTAATTAAATCTAGAATTTCCTGGTTTAGTCGTGAAGATAGGGTGCTTAAGAGTTCTGTTTCCTCCAGTTGTAGTTCCTCCAGTTATATTTTGACAATTCAATTACAGAATAAGACTGCGCGCGCTTATAAATATTTTCTAAGGGCACTTCGCTTGATTTAATCACTTTGAAATTTCTTTCATTTGTTTTTGAATTTCTATGAGGAATGGAAAATTTATATTAAAGTAGAAATTGACAAGTATTTCACATTACTATGAAAATCATATTTTGCATAATTTAACGCGGTGGAGGTGATCAATTGTTTGGGCAAGTGCCAATCGACCTAAGTCAAGTAAAAGAAGAGAACATTGACAAAGAGATTTTAAGAACTGCAATAATTGCGGAATTGGATGCAATAAATGTTTATGAACAAATGGCAGCAAGGAGTAAAAATACTGATCTCAAAATTGTTCTTATGGATATAGCGAATGAGGAAAAAACACATATGGGAGAATTCCTAGAACTTCTACTAAGATTAGATCCTCAACAAGTAAAGGAGCTCGCTGAAGGAAAAGGGGAAATTGAAGAATTACTTGGAAAATAGCGCTGAAATTATTGTCACATTAGGATAATTAATAAGGCATAATTTACAAATGAAAGGACATAAAAAGTGGATAGGTGAATTAAGAATGGCAACCCTATATCAAACTGCAGATTGGAAAGCAGAGAAACATGTCCCAGTAATTGACGATCCTGTAAAAGAAGGAGATCTTTTCAAGGTAACCGTTAGTGTTGGCAAAGAGATAGCCCATCCGAATACTACTCAGCATCATATCCGATGGATAGACCTGATTTTCTGGCCAGAAGGCGAAAAATTTCCATACCAAATAGGCAAAACAGAATTTCTTGCTCATGGTGAATCAACTCAGGGTCCTGATACAAGCACAGTATATACACATCACTGGACAACGTTTGCTTTCAAGACAGAAAAACGGGGAAAACTTATTGCTACCTCTCATTGCAACATTCACGGCCTTTGGCAAAGTGAAAAAGCATTAATGGTCTAGTAAACTCTAGCCTGTAAAATGCTGAATATCGCAATACCTTATTTCTACTATTTTTTTATTAGCATTTTAATTTTTAAATGAACTGTACTGGTTTTAACATTAATTAAATTGCTTAATTTGTGTATATATCTAAGTTTTTTAAAGAGATTCAATGTTATTAGAAGACAGGAACAATTTGAGGAGATTCTTAATGACAAAAATTAGTGAAATATGGATTGACGCTGATAAATGTATGCGCTGCGCAAATTGTTTGGCAAGTTGCCCAGTATTAACAACTGCGGGATTTAGTGCCTTCCCTGGTCCTCGAAACGTGATGGGAGAAGCTCCAAGACCATTTGAAGAAATTGATGCAACACGTGATCTGTTTCACCTCTGTACAACATGTGGACACTGTAGAGAAGTTTGTCCTTCTGGAATAAATACCCCACAAGCAATGAGCCTCTTAAGAGAAGCAGTAGCCAAGAAAGGCTATGAGGACTTCTACATTCAGGCAGCAGCAAAATCTACCATGAAATTTAAGAACCCCTACACGAAAGAGCAAATAGAGAGGTGCGAATGGTCAAAAGGATTTCAATTTTCTAAAACCTCAAATATTCTGTTTTATGCAGGTTGCACTTACTCTTTCAATTACCCTGAGGTGTTAAAATCAACGATCGATATTCTTCAAAGAGCCGATATAGAAGTGCAGTATCTGCAGGAGAAAGAAGAATGCTGTGGTATCATGCTGTACGATGGTGGTTACCTTGAGGAGTTTCAAGCTCAAGTTAAGACAAACATAAAGAGATTTGAAGAAGCAGGTATAGATTTGCTTGTAACACCCTGCCCCGGCTGTTATGGAATGATTAAACGAGAGTACTCGAAGTTTGCTGATTATAATTTTCGTGTACAACATTTCACTGAATTTCTAATAGAGCTGATTAATCAAGGTAAGCTAAAATTAAAAGACTATAATGCTACGGTCACTTGGCATGATCCATGTCATTTATCACGAAAAATGCGAATTTTTGACGAACCAAGACAAATTATTGAATCAATTCCAGGTTTAACATTCAAGGAAATGCCAAATACAAAATATGACAGTTTTTGCTGTGGCGCAGGTGGTGCGGTACTCGCATCAAGAGCAGATGTCTCAATAAAGTTAGCGAAACGGCGCGTTAGTGAAGCTGTAAATATTGGCGCTAACATAATCTTAACGATGTGTCCAGCATGTGAATCTATTTTAGAAAAGGCAATTCGTTATCTCGCTTGGGAAGACATGGATGACGAGGATGAGGAGGATTTCGACCTCTCTGATTCCCGTGTAAAATTAATGGATCTATCTACACTGATTTCCCAGTGCATAGCTTGAGTTATCTTCTTATTTTTAGTTTTTCACGCAATCAAAAGTGAAGGGATTCCGACGAAAGCACGCATTTTGACTTTCTGCCGATTTTTATATATTTTTCAATTATGAAATATATTGAGCGCTTAGGGATCGTACCAACCTTACAATCATTTATAAAACTGTGGAATTATAAACAATATCCCACATTTTATAATAATTCTCAATCATTCCGTTAGTGGATAGACCAGCCTTAAGGTTATCAGGCTGTGCATTCGTCACCGAGTTCAAGACATGCTTCATCAATATCGTTTTTTTCAATATTTCGAGAGTCTTGAAGGAGGTTATCCTGCTTTGCTTGAAGAGATCATGGATCATCGACCATATACGGTAAGGACTGCCCTGTTTCAAACGGGACTCGATAAACTCCCCGACTTGTGAGAGCACCCAATCATAGATGGCTGGAATTGCTTCCTTAAATCCAAGCCCTCTTCGAGCTATTACATAACTTGCTAAATGATGGACTGACAAATTATGTAATCTTGAATACTTGTATTTCCCGATTATAGAGGTATATTGATGTTTTCTTCGGATTTATGTAAGTCCTCACCATTCTCCTTCTTCTCGATCTACTTTATAAAGCCCGCTATTTTTTTAAAAAAACTAGAAAAAGCTAAAAAATTATTTGCAGAAACTCACAATTAATTACAAAGAAACCGACTAAAATGATATCCTGATGAAATCATATTATTAGAGTTTGCTTTGATACTATACAAGCAAGATAAGAATTCTAGGTGATCATAACGAAGATGATGAAGATACCAATAGATTTAAGTATTAAAAGCCCTAGTTCGATGTGGAATATCTATCTATCTATTGTAAATGTAACACACCAACTGGGTGTGTGTGTGAGAATGGATTCTGTTGTGAAACCATTGCTGGAAAACGATGTGGATGTATTTGAATCATCCGTTCGACTTTTAGTGGACCAGGGAAAAGCCTCAGTGGATTCTGTACTCAGTCGTTCAGACGACTTTATTGATATCTGTAAAATGATGAAAAAGGCTAAAGAAGACGGGAAAACCATTCATATTACAGGGATGGGAAGGTCTGGAAAATCAGGAATGCTAACTGGAGAGTTACTAAAAAATATTGGTTTTCATGTGAGTTATATTGGAAAGACACTTGCGCGTCCAATCAGAGAGGGAGATATAGCGATCGCCTTCTCGGGGAGCGGCTGGACTAGAGAAACTTGTGCAGATATAGATTATGCCATAAAAAAGGGTGCTACAATAATTGGTATCACAGCTGACCTAAGATCAAAAATTGGAAGGATTTCAGACGTTGTACTTAGACTTCCTGGTAAGACGGACATTCCTGAAGGGTCTAGATATGTTACAAAGCAGATGGAACAGATTATTAAAACACCTTTAGCACCAATGGGTACAACATTCGAATTATGTGTGATTCTATTCGGAGCGGGACTAATAGGGGGACTTTATTCTACTTCAGACTATATAGAAGGTTTCAAAACGATTTCAACCAAAATGTTATCCGACCTCGACTGGACATTATCAGACCTGCTAAGTTATCAAAATAATCGAGCGCAGCTTATTGATGTGATCCATCTATTTGAAAATGCGATCATGAATAGACATCCATCATACTGGATTGGCAGCGGGTTGACAGATATCGTTGCTGGGATGCACGCCATGAGATTCCAACATCTTAAGTCAGATGTTGAACTCACCTATGATTGGAGATTCCGTGAAAAAAATCATTTGCTAGTTCTGATAAGTGGAAGTGGTGAAACACCATCAATTCTACATTATGCAAATGATGCACGAGAAATCGGTATGAATGTGCTTGGGATAACAGCGTATATGCCTTCTTCACTTAGCAAAATGTGTACACATACACTTGTAGTTCATGGCAGAGATTCACGCGAATCGGCTTATAATAAGAGAATCAATGGTTCAGCTGAGTTGTTTTTACCGGCATTTGAATACTCTACAGCTAATGTTCTGGATGGAATCGTTGCACAATTAGCATTCAACCTTGGCGTTTCAGAACATGAAATGGAGTATGAACACGCATAGGAACGTCTAAAACTTTCCCTGGTCTTTTTTTTTAATAATATAATGGTGCTTAGATGTGCGAACATGCCTCGCAATCGTCTTGTCTTTTGATTTGCATTATATCAACAGACATAGCTTCTCCATCAAAAATCAGCAAGCGTCCTATTAGGGGAGTTCCTATTCCAAGAACGAGTTTAAATGCTTCCATTGCTTGAAGTGTTGCAAGGACAGCAGGAGTTGCACCAAGAACGGGGAATTTCTTTTGCTCTAAAGGTGGATTAGGGAATATACATTTTAAGCATGGGCCTTTTCCTGGCACGATCGTAGTTAATTGACCTTCAAGTCCATAGATGCCGGCATGAACAAAGGGAATTTTATAATGAGTACAGGCATCATTTATGAGATATCTTGTATTAAAATTGTCCATTGCGTCAATTACAACAGTAGCACCTTTTACCAAGTCAAATATGTTTTCCTCGGTAATTTCAAGAGGTAAGGCCTCAATAACTATATCAGAATTCATTTGTATTAATTTTTCTTTTGCAGAGATTGCTTTATCTTTACCTATATCCTTTTCCCAATGTAGAATTTGTCTATTCAGATTTGAGAGATCAGGTTTATCTTTGTCAATTAGTACAAGATGGCCGACACCACCCACTGCAAGATATATTGAAACAGGACACCCGAGCCCCCCAACGCCCATTACTACAATTTTAGATTTCTTAAGAATTTTTTGGCCTTCAACTCCCCAACCTTTGATCATCATTTGTCGATCATATCGTTCCAGTTCCGATGGTTTCAAATCCTCTGAATGACTCATTTCTTTCGCCTTCTGTAATTATGACAATGGGTTAATATAAATTAAAAAGTTTTATGATACTTGTTCTTTTGCTACCGCTTTTAGGTTTTCCCTAAAAAAGGCATCTTTTTCTATAAGAACTCTATATCCTTTACGACGGATTAATTTACATAAAAAGCGAAAGAAGTCGAAAAGCAATTCCACCTAGAATAAGTGCTAACGCGATATCAACAAAAACTATTATTAGAGTTCTTTTCCAGCCAAATTCACGTAACAATGCTCCTATGGTGGCTATGCAGGGTATGTAAATCATCGTGACAAGAGCAAAAACAATCATTTGCACTGGAGTGAGAACCAGATCAAAATTAACTGTACCCGCTATGTCTGCCAATAATATTAATGTTAATTCCCTTCTTAAGATTCCAAACACTAAAGGAATTGAAGTGATATCTGGAAGTCCCAGCCATCCCGTAACGACAGGTGCCATCACAATACCAATTAAATTGAGAAGCCCAAATATTCGAAATACTTCTATTAGTAAACTTCCTGAAATAATTAAAGGAAATGCAATATACACAAAATCCTTGCTTCTATGCCAAGTCTTAGTAACCACTACTTTTATCGAGGGCATCTTATAAGGCGGCATCTCCATAATTAGACCCATAGGTTCACCAGGGACTGTTTTAAATGCAATTCGTCCTAAAATAAAAATCAAAATCAAATTAAAAACATATAACCCCATTGCCCACCCAAAACCAAGATATCGACCCACTAATCCGATTATTACTACAGTACGAGCAGCACATGGAATTAAGACTACCACAAACCCTGCAAGTAGCCGTTCTCTATCTGTTTCCATTATACGACAGCCAACGCAGGCAGGGACACTGCAACCATATCCAAGAATTAATGGAATGAATGCCTTTCCATGGAGACCAATCTTATGCATAATATTGTCCATTAAAAATGCAGCTCGAGGTAGATATCCTGTGTCCTCTAAAAACGATAGAATAATGTAAAATGGAACGATAAAAGGTAACGCAATGGTTATTCCTGCAATTATTCCTTCTACTAAACCACGAGATATCAAACTAACTGCTACTGGAGGCAAACCAGCATTTAATAGTATTATTT
>NZ_JAHPYX010000118.1:0-16647 GCF_019058535.1 Candidatus Borrarchaeum sp. | reverse complement strand
TGCTTCATCAATACCGTTTTTTTCAGTATTTCAGCAGTCTTGAAGGATGTTATCCCGCTGTGCTCAAAGAGGTCATGGATCATCGACCAGCTATGGTAAGGACTACTCTGTTTCACACGGGGCTCGATAAACTCCCCGACGTGTGAGAGCATCCAATCATAGACCGTTGGAATTGCTTCCTTGAAACCCAAGCCTCTTCGAGCTATTACATAACTTGCTAAGTGATGGACTGACAAATTATGTAATCCTGAATATTTGTATTTCCCGATAACAGAGGTATATCCTGGAAATACCTTTCGAAAGGACACACCGCGCTTCTTACATTTTCTCTCCAACAGTTGCAAGGCGGTGGTCTTCATATTGCTTAATTTACGATTGCGTTTAGTATTATAGGAAAATTCTTGTTCGAATTGTAAGTCCTCGACCACTATGCCCTTGCCTTTATTGATGCAGTAATTGACGATTTTATCCATCTTGTAGGAGATATAATCGTTACGTTTGTCAGTTCGATAGCTATGCAGGTTGCCGAACGAGATGCTATGATATGAGAGGAGTGTGCCGTGCTGGTCTACATTGGTTAACGCCGCAAAATTATAGTTGAAATCTAAACCAATGGCACCATGCTCGTAGCCGTAACGTGGTGCGAGTTCTGGGATCTCATAAGACACATGGACAAAGTAACGCAGCCTACCCTTGAAGAGTTTTCTTTTTACGGTCACCGTGTATTTGTCAGCATTAAGAATCTGCTGAAACCACTTTTCCTGTACAGAATTTATGGGTGTAGGAATGACCAACCACTTGTGTTCCTTTTGCTTGGAAAAGGTGCGTATCTTGACGGTTTTATCGTGCAATATCTTGATGTTCAGGTTTTTTCGGCCTTTTTGTTTCTTTCCGATGCAACTAAAAGAAGAATCCCGTCGTATCCTGAATTCTTCCCTAGTTATGTTGCCGCGTATTCTGTCCCTGAATAATTTCTTAGTGCCAAATACTACGGGTTCAAGCTGCAAATGGTATAGTTTAGCCATTATCGAGGATCTGCGGGCGTATAAGCCTTTTAACCGTCTGTCGTGTGTATCCTGTTCCTTTATTTCATTGAGTTTCTTGTTAATGACTTTTAGCTGCTGTGTCATGCGTGTGCGTCGTTTTTTCAACCAGGTCTTCTGTTGCTCTAGTTTCATCCTGCTATCATTCAGGATGGTATTGACATAGGGGTTGTTATGACATAAATCCATTAAACACTGCTGGATTGATTTATCCTCACCAAAGCGTGCTGCAATATAGTCCTCGCCATGAAACAACAGGTTATAGCCGACGCGTTTCACGCGGTTATAGATGGTAAATATCTCATGGAGTTTGCGTTCTTGTATCTCATCCGGATAAATCCTGAATTTGATGGTCTGAATCATAGTGATCGACTTCTCCCATCCTTATGTACGGTTCATTAATAAACCTCACAAGTTTAGTACACACCTCGCACCTTATCACGTAAGGCATCGTATTCAAAAGTGAGAAAATCGATATGGGAAATTATCCAGTCATCAATTTCGCATGATTCAGGGCTTATAACGTGCACCCTTTCCTGTACCGAGGACAAGACTCGTTTGATGACTGCTGCTTTGGCAGAGATACAGGCGAAATTTGTACATCGTTTCATCACAGGTCTTCCTCTGTTCCCTTGAGCGCCATTTCACTAACGATACTATCGCAAACAGCTATTTAAACTGGGGGACACTACCGTGAAAGTGAAAACAGCACAAAAAACGCATCCCCCCACGTGTTGGGGGATCTTCTTACGAAGAAATAATAAATTTAAAGCAACTTTTAGTCTTTAAGTGGTGACATAAATCCTCCAGCAGTTCGCTTTGTCAAGGGGGTCATTGAGTCAACTTCTTTTGTTTTAACTTCCTTCTCAGATATGAATTTTCCAACTTTTTGGGCGCTTGTATGAATGTCTTTTAATACACTTTTTTTAACTTCTTCAAAAAGAAACATTCTAATTTGTGGATCTTCATTCTCATTGAAATCCCAAATGCCAATTACTTCTCCATTAAGAAGAATTGATGATGTAGCATTACCTGATCGATCAAATACATGATAATAGTATTCATTAGATAAATATCTCTCACGATCTTTATACCCCATCGTGTACGGATCAAGTGGTGGTAAAAAATTAACAACGTGTTTTTGTGGCGCAGTTAGAGAATTTAGGTTTTTTTGATCCGAAAGAAGGATGATATGATTTCCTTTTAAGTGCGAAATTTCAACATGAGTTAAATCGTTTTGGAAACTTTCTAATATCTGCTTAGTTTCTGTCTTACGAAATCCTGTCCACCATGAAACATCGTTTACTGTTACAGGGCCAAACGAGCCAATGTATTGTTTCACCACGAATTTTTTTGCGTTTTCTTCATCAAACTCATTCAAAGTTACTTCTGGAAAATATTCTTGAAAAAGATAATATGTGTGAATATTACTATTCCATCCTTTTTTTGGAGGCCCACGAATCAATAGACCTTGATCACACATTAAATTAAGAATTGAAGAGAGTTTTAACTTAGTGTCTAACGCTTTCTTGAGTTCTGTGGTTGTCATGCCTTTTTCTTTAAGTATTTCTAAGATCAGTAGAGAGATCCTTTTATACGTATCTTGATCGGCACCAAGATATTTACTGTATCGTTCAGAAACCACTTCCGCCATCTTTCTTGTTGCTGAAAACGCATATGAAATCATATCTCGTGGGAGAATATGTATCGTTTTTCGGACAAATCGAATCTTACCGAGATTTTTTTCAATATAGGACTCTTTATCGAACTGCTCTTTTGTAAATTTTCGAGTTCTAGCAAAAAGAGACAAATAGGGTGTTGTTGGCAAGGTGGCATGTAGACCTACAAGGTCTTTGGCAATTTGTGTAATATCATCAATTTTTGAACGATCTGTTAAATGTTGTTTATTCAAAACAAAATGATTGACTAGTTCTAAGTTGAGTTTAGTCATGTTTCCCAATCTACTTAAAATGCTGATTAAGAGATCACTTTCATTACTTGGTCGAAATATCTTTCACAGTAAGTAAGAGTGATTTGATAAAATTCGCTAGATTTCATTTCAACCTTTTCAAGAGTTCCAGTGACCAATACTCGGTCGCCGATTCTTGCTTGACCCCTGAATTCTTCGACAAATGAAATAATTCTTTTTAATTCGTTATCTGGGATCTTTCCTTCTACGATTTTTTCTAATGTAATGCCATAGACGGATGGCATGAAATACGCATCTTTATCTTCGACTATTTCACCTTCTATAACAATCCATCCTTCGGATATGATTCTCTCTGTATTTGAATATTCATCCTCGATTTCATCATAAGTTCTTACAGGCTCGAATTCGATTTTAATATCCCTATTTGTCGAGGAGTCTTTATAGGAGCCCCAAATTAATTTTCGTCTTTCGTGAGAGATATATTCTTCAATAGACATCCATGTGAAGCGCCAGTTTTTTTGTTCAATATAGGTTTTATGGAATCCATCATATTCATTTTTCAACACAATATTCCCTTTGTTCCTTGAATACAAATCCTCAAGAGTAGGCAAGAGCTTCGATAGCGAATTACGACCATAAACCACAAAATCAAGATCGCTTTTTAATGGATGATGAAAACCGTGTAATAATGATCCAAATATCCCGAAGTCGTCAACTCGTAACTCAGTTTCATCTAAAACAAATTCAAGGATCTCAATTGCTTTCTGTGCAAGAACATCATTAGATTTCCTTTCTTTCATTAATTCCTTTAATCCAACACTTGGTTTTCTAAGTATGACGATCTGATTATTTTTTACACCGATTAATTTAGTTTGAAGTGGTCTGTTATAAACCCTGTAGGAGGGATAATTCTTCCACACCCACGTCATTCCCTCGTTTTCATAAAATTTGTAATAAGATGTTTCGGGAAACCCTCTTGGACTTTTCGGGTTGTTTGATGAAAATATAGATTTAGGAGCATAAATAGGCTCACAAATCCAACCCTCTGGAGGATGCTGATAACCCAAGACACGGAAGATAATTCCCTCTTGTGTAAGTATATCGTCTCTATCTCTTAATTTGAGGTTATCTGCATCCACTATGAATCACTGGGTTTACTTTATGGTTGCTCATAAGGCTCAATATACTCATGGGGCCTTCCTGAACCAACAACTATTCTATAGGTTTTCTCGTTTGTTATGATATTGCGAATTTCTTCAAGAACGCCTTTTCCTTGAAGCCTATCACCTACGTCCGCAATATCGCGGTATTGACCAATCATAGATATAACTTCATCAGGTATAACATACGGAAGACTAGAACTTAAATTAATGAAATCTATAATTTTATAATGTGCCGGACGAAAGACTGCTTCTGTGTTATCAGTTATCTTTGCCTGAAAGGAAATGTCAGCCAGAGGCGTATAAACTTTATTGCCATACACTTCTTGAATTTCTTCTTTTTGCCGGGTAGCATTGATCACAAAACGTCGGGAATTGTAGAGACCTCGATTTTTCCGGAACATGTCATATTTATGATCAAGAAGATATTTAATTGACGGATCTAACGATACTAAAGTCCTCATTGAGTCTTTAACTTTTTTAAAATTAGAATACCCGTAAACTGCTATATCTATATCACTTTTTTCATTGTGAGTTCCAAGCAGTATTGATCCATGGATTCCAAAGTTGTTAAGAGGCACTTCGCTTGTCTTAGATAGTAATTTAATGAGAGAAATCGCTTCTTTTTCTAGTGTATCCGGATTTTCTTTATTTACAAGTAGCGAAAACCCCTTTTTTGGGACAAAAATAGTTTTGATTTCTAGCTTTGGAACTACAATGATTTCTTTGTTGAAAACCTTAGAAAAATAAAGATATTCTGGAAAGTTTTCTCGTAATATGGATAATAAAATGTCTCCATAGTACAATTCAGTGGGTCGAACGAGTGGGTCGTTGTTAAGCATCCATTGCCATTCTAGAAAATTAATTTTTGCGTCAAATAAGTCTTTGTATTTCAGCGGAATATACTTTAGAAATGTAATAATATGATCTTTTGGATGATTATATCCAAAGGTGTAAAAAATAAAGCCCTTTTTGGTTAAAATAACATCGCCATCCCTAAGCGGCCATTCTTCAATCTGCATAACCATTTCCACTATTCTCTGGTTTGTTCCAAAAGAAATTGAGAATCTTAATAAGGCGTGTTCATAATTCGATTGATACCTCTGACAATGGAGGGCCATCCATCAATCTTAATCACTTGTCCTTTGTAAGCTAATTCTTTAGCGAATTGGAGGTTTCCCGGATCTAAATACAGAACATTAACTCGGCTTATATTGGCATTATTTTGAATAAAAGGTATTGGATCTTCTCCGTAAGTCCAAACACCGTCAGTCATCAGAAAAATCTCTTTTTTGAATGAAGTTATCTTTGAAAATTCAGTACTTGCCTCTTTGAACGCTGAGTAGTAATTGGTCAGTGAACTCGCTTCTAGAGTTAGAATATACTCTATAACCTTATCGACTGGGGTATCATGATCTATTTGTTTGAGAAGGAATGGCTTTGAATGAAATGCAACTACACCGTAGAAATCATTCCTTGAAGAATATTTAAGCGAAATAACTGCCGCTGCAAGTGCTGCAAGTCCTAACTTCTCTTTAAGCATGCTTTCCGAAGCATCAATCATCAATAAACATGCTCGTTTTACTCTCTCACGTTTAGTAACAATTATATCATCTGGCTCAACATTTCGCGGTCCCTTCTCCACAATATTTTCTACGGTTCGATCAATATCGATAACCCCATCTCCATCAAACCTAAACCGCTTTCGATCACCATCACGTAATCCAAAAAAAGTCATGTTTTGGGCCCGATCAAGAATAACTTGAGTTGCTAATTCTCTCGCTAAGGCTTTACGACGCTTTTCTAAAGCCTGTCTTATGAGGACATAGAGTTCTGGCGCTAATGGCCCTTGAAATACGTCTTGAAACATACTTTTATCAGGGATTTTAGACAACGCTTGTCCTAATTTTGTTGCGCCCATATCACCCTCTTCAGCAATCTGTTTAAGTTTTAATAGTCTTTTCTCACGAATTGCATCAACTAAGTCCCAGTCAGGCTCGGGACCACGAACGAAACTCATTTGTGCGTCTTCGCCTTTGTCCTCTGCCCTTCTTTTTAATAACTCATCAAGAGAACCTCCCATCATAGCTGTTCTGAATAATTCCTCTATGATTTCTTCTTCTGTCAGTTCACATGTCGGTTTTCTCTTGATTTTCGCTGAAAAAGCGAGATACGCAATTTGTAGAAGATGATCTTGGAGCTGCAGAGATGAATTAAAGCGTATCTCATCGGAAGCAAGACGCGCAAAATCAATGGCACCTCTAATACTCGCACCCACCTTTAGGTCAGGATGTTCTCGTGTTGCACGACCAATTTTTACACCAAGATCCACCAACCAAGGTGCATCGATCTGAGTGACGCGGTTTACTATTTCTTTTTCCTCTTCTTCAGATTGATAATCTAATTTGATCTTGACGAAACGGTCAAGAATTGCACGACTTAATTTAACAGGGCCTAAACTATCGAAAATACTTAATGAGGCCACAACACGGAAATCACCGTGAGCTTTAATCATCCCATATCGGGGAATGTGAACTTCTCTTTCAGAGAGCACCGTCACTAACGCATTAAGTGCATCGGGCGGTACTCTGTTTATGTCTTCGATGTACAGTATACCACCACTTCCCATTGCTCTAGTGAGAACTCCTTCATTGAAATTTTCGGGAACGTATCCAGTTTGTAGTACAGCTGCTGGATCAAAGTATCCCACCATCTTCGATGCAGTTAAATCAGCATTACCTTCACAATAAAATAGACATAATCCGAGCGAACAGCACAGTTCGTGAAGTATAGTGGATTTTGAGGTGCCTGGAGGTCCTTCGAGGAGGATGGATTTGCCTGAGCAAATTGCACTCAAAATTAGTTTAAGTTCGCGCTTACGTCCCACAATTCCGCTTCTGTCATCCGTCAGTTTCTCGTATAACTCTTTTGGGTCACACACAGCTAGCTTTAAATCACAAACATTCCCTTCTTGATCAACCGGTGTCTTGTCGATAGATTTCAAACGCGAAGCCTTCTTATTTGTAATTATATAAAGTGGATATAACACGAAGAAATCTGATACTATTATTATTTCTTTCGCGTTAAAAAACGTAAATAATTATAAAAAATTTTTGTAATAGCCACAGTATCACTTGGAAGGCAATTTGCTGCAGAATGCAGCGCGACCTTTTATATTTGAATATCTAGAAAAACAAGACAAAAAAAGAATGAGAAATCGTTAATAGAAAAACCTCATTCAAAGGACACTAATTCATAAGCACACGTCTGCCCACCAGCAGCTTTGCATTCGATTTGGTTACAATCGGCAGGAAAACCTCTAAGCTTCATTACACCAGTAAAAATACCTGGGACTACACTACAGTATTTTAAATCTTTCAAGTCATCAGATAATGTAATACCACGGCATATAAAGCAATTGTCGTCCTCAAAGCGGATTACTTTGCGTTGTGGATCATATACTGCATCTGTAAAACTATTTCCTGAGTAGAATTTGTAAGCTAAAGACAACGTATCTTTAAATTTTTCAAAGGAAGGGGCATGTTCTTTCATTTTTTCTGCGTAACCCATGAGAAGTGTTGCTGTCATCCTTTCTCCAAGATCTTTGATATCTGCATTTGTTTTCTCAATGTCACCCTCATTTTTTGCTAAGAAGGTATCCACAATACCAGCAATTGTCGCTTGATATAATTCAAGACTTGTTTTCTTTGTCTTTAATTTATGGCCTAGCCAACCCTTAACACCCATGTTTCTAACCTCATTGAGTTCCTTTAATTCAACCGTTATGGAAAAATCAAAATTCTAAACTCACAGTTCTCTTAGAGAATGACGTAAGGGCTAAATATATTTCTTTTGGTGTTAAGAGGGGGGGACAAATTTGCGGTCTAAAAGGTTAACTAAAATATCTCCTTCGTATCTATAATGCCCCTTTTCTTCAAGTCTAAACATATCATCATAACACGGAAATAGAGCAAATTTAAAAGATCAGCGATCTCCGAAATCGAACGTTCACCATCTACAAGATTCAAAATTTGGCTTTGTTCCAACGAGACTTTAATATTATCCTTCTTTAGTAGAATCGGAATTACCTTCTTTTTTTGACTTATAGCTTTGTCAACAAATTGCCTGATGATCTTATCGACTTCTTCATCAAATCCTTTTAAGCTTTTAAGGGGTAATTCTGTGATGAATAGAGATTCAGGAAAGCCACGTAGTTTTTCTTTAACTAATTTTAATAACTGTAGAATTGCGGTACCAGCCCATTTTCTATCTTCTGGATCGACCACTAGTGCTACAGTTACACCAAAATCAGGATCCCTGCTAAAAGTGATCAAAAATTTCTCTGTGTCAATCTCTTTAATATCACTTTCATCGCCAGTCATCGTTTTGCCAAAGGACTGTATGGCAGAAAAAAAGCCGCTCACAACTACAGGATCGACTTCCTGAGATATGGAATGGTAATCTTCATGGTATAACAATTCACCAGAATCCCTGTACATATAAACATTATGAATGACGATAAGCATCCCTCACGTATTCATTTATAGATTTTTTTTAGATTTGAATGGTATATATAGATTTTTTCCTTTCTGAGAGTTGTGAAGGATTTTACATTCCTTTGACACTAGTGTTATTTCGGCAAGGTGTAAAGTCAGAAAACGATATTATGATTTAAACTATATGAGTTTTATTAATTTCGAGAGATTAGAAAAAACTAGTTAGAGAAGGTCCGGATACTACCCCAATTTGTTTTACTATGTTCTGTGTCGAGTGTTTATCATCCGGAATTGAATTCTTCTTTAATATATTTTCTGCAATCATGTCAATTAATTCCAGTGTTCCAGTGCCATCTTTAGCCGAAGCTTCAATATATTGAAAGCCCTGTGTTTCTGAAAAATCTCTTGCATTTTCAAGAGCTACGACCCGGTATTCAGCCAAATCAACTTTGTTACCAACTACAATACCGTTATAGGTAGAAGCTGGGACGGACTTATGAATCTCATCAAGCCAATTAGCTAAATTGTCAAAACTCTCTTTATTTGTAAGATCATAAACATACACAATCAATTGAGACCCCCTATAGAAGGAACCTCTCACAGATTCGAAGCGAGGCTGACCACCTAAATCCCAGATACACAGATTTATCTTTGTTCCATTATCTCGCTCTGTTGGATGAACAACGATGTTTACACCGATAGTCATTTTATAAGCTTCCATGAAACGCGTCTTATTCGTCTTACCAGTGAAAGAATTTACTAGACTGGTCTTTCCGACAGTTCCATCTCCAACGAAAGCAATTTTGGCTTGAATAACTACCACTATATACCCCCGCGGGCGCGCGATAAAAGGATAGGTTGTAGAATCTTGTATGACACTATGATAAATGTGTGTTTTATGTTTTCTAGAAAAATTATCCACAATAGAAGTGTAGTTGCGAAAAATTGTTTCCTTTAGGTGACAAAGTTTGATAAGAATCATCCTCTAACATAATTTGCAAAATTTGTTAAGCTCGCCCCATATACAAGAAGTACGGTCTAAATAGAGGTGCAGGTTCCATTGATTTCTGAGAAGGGCGAACAACGACATAATCAGTGAGCAGTTCAACTAAGTCAATTGTTCCAGTACCGTCTTTTGCAGAGGTTTCAAGGTATTTAAAACCTCTCGCTTCTGCAAATTCTTTTGCTGTTTCAAAATCTACAACACGAGATTCAGATAAATCTACCTTATTGCCAACAATGATGCCTTTATGGCTAGCACAGCTCCTATTCACCTCTTCAAGCCACCTGATCAGATTATCGAAGCTATTTTTATTAGTAAGATCAAATACATAAACAACAAGTTGTGAGCCCAGGTAAAACGTGGGGCGGACTGCAATAAAGCGTTTTTGACCCCCCATATCCCAAATCGCGAAGTTTATTGTTATATCATCATCTAGTTCAAGTTTATGTACGACAATATTGACACCAATTGTTAATAAGTACTGTTCCATGAAGCTGGATTTACCAGTGAATGAATTAACTAAACTTGTCTTGCCGACTGATCCGTCTCCTACAAAAGCGATTTTAACTTGCTGAATCCCCATATTCCTCTCTCCAGCGGGCGCGCAAAAACGTAGGAAGATGTCACTTCACAAGAAAGTTCCAAATTATAGAATTTAAGTTTTCTAGAAAAACCATCCACAATAAAATTACTAGATGTGAGATGGCTTTTTGCATAATCCAGTCATGTTTTAAGAAAATCGAGTTCAAATAGAGCGGTATAAATCGGCTTAGTTCTACATATATAAACTGCCTGTTAAGACAATGTGTCAAGTTCCACTAATTCTTGTGATGGCTGTACAAAGGCACTATCGACAAGCATTTCAACCAAGTCAGTAATTCCGTTACCATCCTTTGCAGATGTTTCAAGATACATAAAACCAATCGCTTCAGCAAATGATTTTGCTTCGTCAATATCTACTGCACGAAATTCAGCTGGTAAATCTACTTTATTTCCAATTATAATACCCTTATAGCCTTCATAGTTCGATTCACTAATAGCTCGATTCACTTCTTCAAGCCAGTTGGCTAAGTTTTTGAAACTGCCCGAAGATGTAACGTCATACACTAAAACAATAACCTGTGCTCCAAGATAGAAGGATCCTCTTACGGCTTCAAATCTTGGTTGTCCACCGAGATCCCAGCAGACAAGCGTCACTTCGATTCCATTTTTCACGCTTTTGTGCACAGAAATATTAGTACCAATCGTCATTTTGTAATTGGCGCCATATTCCCCCCTTGTAAACCTATTTACAACTGCTGTTTTGCCTACGGCTCCATCACCTGCAAAAATGACTTTCACATGACGCACGCTCAATTAATGACCCCCATGAATACGCGCTAATGTACTCGTAAATTTGCTTTTTAACAAAAATAGAACATATATTCTTTTAAATCTTCTAGCAGATTTACTAGCATATCTAGAAAAACTCTCCGCAAAACATAAATTTTTCAAGGATTCAGCAGGATCAATTAAAAACTATATCAAGCGATTAACATGTGAAAGCACATGCGAAAGTTCATATTAGAAGCGTGAGAATTCAATCAAAGAGATAAATAAGAAAAAAAAAAGAAATCAAAACTTAATTCATTCAAGGGCTTGCGCTAGTATTTCGTGAATATCCATCACTTTGATGGCTAGATTATTCTGTTTGATGGTGTCTAAGAAATTGCTGCGACACGTGGGACAAGCTGTAACCAGCACGTCAGCACCTGCATCTTGAACTTCTTTTAATCGATAGTTCGCAACTTCTCTCGCTAACTCAGTATCAATACCTTGTAACCCACTTCCGCCGCCACAACAGTGTGAAAGTTCTTTGTTATTCTCTAATTCGACCCATTCTAAGCCTGGAATCGCATTAAGAATCTTTCTAGGTGCGTCAAAAACACCCATTTGCCTGCCAAGTTCACAAGGATCATGGTATGCTACTTTACTGCCACCATTGAATTCTTTCGTGAATGTAAATTTGCCCTGATCGAGGAGCTCTGCAATATATTCCACTGCATGAATTATCTGAATATCACCTGGATTCCATCCAACTAAATGCTCGTAGTGTTGAATGGCTTGTGCACATCCCGGGCAAATTGTTACAATGCGTTTTGGGTTAATCTTCTCAATCAGTTCAATGTTATGCTTTGCAAATTCTTTTGCGACGTCTAAGTGGCCTGTGTTAATGAAGACCAGCCCGCAGCACCATTCGTCTTCCCCCATGACTGCAAAATCGACATTAGCGGCTTGAAGGACTTTACCAGCGGCCGTAGCCATTGGTCTCACACGAGGTCGCATAACATTGCAGCCAACAAAGTAAAGAGTTTCTGCCGGCTCATTCACTTTGATATTGTCAAGTTTTGAAGCCCATTTCATTCGTCGTGCGTTGTCCTGGCCCAGCACATTTCCTTTCTCTAAAGTCATCTTACCAAATTCGTCAAAATCAGGAGGAGCTAATCCAAGTTTGACCAACCCAGCTCTTGCAGCCTCCATTGTTGCGATATAATCAACTTTTGAAGGACACGTCTCCATACAAGCTCCACATAATGTGCATGTGAAGATTCTATCAACCAAAGATTGATCGGACTGAATCTGATTGAGTTGAATTTTACCTTCGTCTACGGCTTTGAGCAGTATCATTCTACCGCGAGCACCATAAGACTCCAAAAAGTCTTTGGCTTCAAATGTGGGGCAGATTGTTCTACAAAAGCCACAGCGGCTGCATTTGAGGACTTGATCTTCATATTTTTTCTCTAATTCAAGTTTTCCCATTTAAAATCACCTATTTAATCGAATATTTTGCCTGGATTTAAGATTCTGTTTGGATCAAAGGCCTGTTTGATCCTTTCCCATAAGTTTATTTTATTTTGTCCATGTTCAGCTAACATGAACATCTTTTTTTCTGTGCCGACTCCGTGTTCACCAGTTACAGTACCTCCTAACCCAAGGACTATATCTCCCATTTCTTTAATCGCTTCATGAGCCCTTGCGAACTCGTCAGGGTCTCTAGGATCGCAAAGGAAGTTTGGGTGTATGTTACCGTCGCCTATATGACCGTAACATGGGATCATGAGGTTATATTTTTTAGCTAACTGTTCCATACTCTTAAGAAGTACAGGAATTTTATCAAGAGGAACTGTTGTGTCTTCGATGATTACAGTAGGTTTTATCTGCGTCATAGACGGCAAAGCTGATTTTCTGGCTTGCCAGAGCTCAAGATTTTCAACTGGATCCCACGCTAGTTTATATTCGAGTAGATAACCTGCGTCCTTGAATTCCTTAAAAAGTTCTTCTAGACCCTTCAGTCTGCGTTGTACATCCTCTTTGTCTCCATCTATCTCCACAAGTATCATCGCTCCACACTCTGGAAAAGTCATCCCAGTGTAATTTGACACGGATTGCAATGTATTGGCATCTAATATTTCTCCAGCAGATGGGTTTAATCCTGATTTGAATAATCGAAAGATAAATTTGCCTGCGTTCTCAGTAGTATTAAAATAGGCTAGAGCTGATAGTTGAGTTTCTGGAATTGGAGTTAAACCGACTGTAACTTTCGTGATCACACTCAATGTTCCCTCTGATCCAGACATCATGCCGATCAGATTGTATCCTGATACATTTTTTCGTGTTTTTCCACCTTCCTGAATTACTTCTCCTGTGGGTAGGACCATCTCTAGCCCTAGCACCCAGTCACTCATTACGCCATATTTCACTGCACGAACTCCTCCGGCATTCTCTGATATGGAACCTCCCATTTGTGCAACAGAATCGGAAGCAGGCATTGGTGGGAAAAATAAGCCAGTTCCTCGCTTCGCCAATTCATTATTTAAATCAGCCAAAACAACTCCTGGCTCAACAGTTGCGGTTAAATTTTCCGTATCAATCTCCAGAATTCGATTCATCCTTGAGAAGTCCATTATGAGACCTTGTGAAGCTACTGCGCCACCAGATAGTCCCGTTGCAGCACCTCTTGGAACCACAATAAATCGTTTTTCATTAGCTAATTTCATAAGTTCTGATACTTGTTCTGTCGTGGTTACCCAAGCTATCGCATCAGCCGTACCTTCCGCTTCTGAGCCATCTTGGCTGTATGAAAGTAAATCAATGGTATTGTCGGTAAAATTCTTCTCTCCAACAATCGATTTAATACGTTCTTTTATCTCATCATCAATCATGATAAAGCCTCCCTATTAATCGTCCATGTTTAGGCGTATTGTAGAGGATCTTTTTTAAAAATATTTTTAATTGCAATACACACTGCAAATTTAAAAATAGGCAGAAGTACGATTTAATTTTTCCATTTCACACGAATTTAACTGAATATAACGAATAATTGATTCCAACTTCTATTTACCGTAGAAAAGAAGAATTTAGATATATTTTTTGGCTTTAACTTATGCGGCGGGAAGTCCCCTTCCGAAAGGCTGGGGAGGATGTCACGTCCCCAAAAACATCATTAATTATCGAAGAAAACAAAAGAAGAACTCCCAGGTTTTTGGGAGACTAAAAAAGTATTTTTAAACCAGTTTCAGTAGTGTAGAGAGTTCGGTAGCATCCGCTAATAGGTATGACACTTTAACATAATCTACGTCTTTAAGAATCGCCTGCAGGTTTTTCTTTAATTTTCGTTCTGCCGCTGTTTTGAGCTTATTCATGACTTCATCGGTTATCTCTTGTGTTTCGAGATAACCCTTCTCTACGGCTTTTTCAAAAACAGATAAACCTTTCTCAGAGCGAATTATCACGGTATTCCAACCCTCTTTGGCAGTAGGATCTACAGAAATATCTGAAAATTCAGCAGTCATATCCAAGCAGCTTGCACATCCATCATGACGAGCCCGTACACAGAATTCAGCAAGGGCAAACACAATCTTGTCTTGGCAAACTTCATAGTTCTTGTTTGACTGAACTTTTCGTAAGGCAATCATCTGACAGGGCACACCAACTAGTGCAATATTATTCTTACCCATAGCAATAGCTTCAGCCAATCCTGTTATCTGAGGACTTGCGTTCAGTTTACCTTCCGCACCTTTCTCAATCTCTTTTTTATTTGTAGCGATAAATGGTTCGGCCTTCCACTTATCTTTCGGATCGATACCTTTAGCTAGCACTGCTGAATCGATCAGTTTAAGATCTAGCGCCGCCTTTAGCAAGGACGTTAATACACTTGCTTTAGCGTTTCCTTTTGTTTTAGCTTGAACTATAGTTTTATAATAGCCCAGCGCTTGATCTTCACGATTTTCGCCAAAAGTAAATTGATCTAGCGCTTTAAGCGATACAAATGTCCGTGGGCAAACACTATAACAGAGCCCACAGGGAGTTAAGCATCTTGAAATTGCAGTTGGAAATCCATCTACCATGCTAATGTACTTGTGGCAGAAAGCAGCACATGCCCCGCATCCAGTACAAAGGCTATTATAGATGACTTCTGCTTGAAGATTTCCCAGGTTTTTATCACCAAATTCATGCATCTTTAACAACATCTTGAATCACATCTCTACCGGTGTTATCAATTTTTGTAATTATGAGAATAACAAAACTCAGAGTTAGTTTGTGGTATCTCATGTCCCTATTTAAAATTGACTATTCCATTATGTCACAAATTATAATCGAGAAATCAGCTGCAATTGATTTCTAAAAGAAGAGATCCCATAAGCTCTAACTGAATCAGATTTTCTAAAAATGATGTGAAATAATCCAAAATTGTGAAAAAAGAAAGAAAAGAGAAAAATCGCACGCTAGATTAAGTCCATAAATTCCTTGTAGCGCACATGCATGAGATTGTTCTGCACATAAAGCGCTTGGAGATCTACCAATGCATCAGATTTGATTTTTTTGATGTTTGCCTCGAATTTGTCTATTTCTGCCTTGATAACATTCGCCGGATTGACGGGAGTGTATTTAGAATCAGTTGCAGATATCCATTTTCGTTGCTGTAATGTATTAAGGGAGTTACGAACATCTGCTTCTTCTGTCTTCATGACTTTAGCTAACATCGTTATATCTGCGTATCCTAAAGACACGAGAGTTGCATAGGTCTTTGCTTCAACGTCTGACACATTCAAAAGTTGTACGGCGGAATACACTCGCTCATCCATCTTCGCTAATTGCGATTTCTTCCTAAGGGATTCTTTTTCTACCCTAGAGAGATCAAGTGTATCTGCAACAGTTATTTTTCCAGCTGCTACCGCATCATCAAACAGTTTTGCACCAACATCTGACCTTACGAAGACAGTATTCCAATCATCGGCTGGCGCACCTACTGAGCCAACTGAAATATCAGAAAATTCAGCAGTATAGTCCTTACAATACTGACAAGATGCCCAATTGTTTACTTTAGTCTCTTTTATTGGGAGATCTTTTACCGATCCATCATTTAGGTAGACAAAGAATTTACCACGTGCAATATCAAACTTCTTTACATCGCTCAGTGAAACACCCATTTGTTGATATACTGTATTCTTGAGTAGGTCCATCGTGAAGTTTGATGAACAGAATAACCCAATAATCAATGTGATTTTTCCAAGTGCATCAGAAAGGGGTGGCCATAGTTGAAGTTTTCTTGCTGCTTGGATTTGACACGGCATACCAACAAAAGCAAGTTTTTCAAGTTCATATTCATATATTGCCTCAGAATATGGAAGCATACTTGGCGCCATCGTATATCTAGAACCAGCAGCGGCTAATACCTCTTCTGGAGTTCTCGCTACGTAGGGGTTCGGCACCCAATTGCCAGCTTTCCCTGTAACAAGTGCTCCATCAATTAAACCTGTCTCTAAAGCACGAATCAATAGTGTGGAAACTACTCCTCCATTTTGAGCTACCTTTACTACTGCATCATCGGTACTTTTCGCAGCGGTTGCTTTCTGATAATAGCCTAAAAGAAAGTTCTGACGTTGACCACCAAGAAATTCCTTTTCAACTTCATCTTCTGGATATTCTTCCACTTTGATTTTTCGGAATCTTATTTGAAAAATAAGTGATTGGA
>NZ_JAHPYX010000117.1:0-11853 GCF_019058535.1 Candidatus Borrarchaeum sp. | reverse complement strand
ATGTAAGGGTATTGCATAGTTCATGTATATTGAAACGTTATATTTTCTTTTTAGATAAGAGGCAAAATCAAAGGTTCTTTTCATAGTTTTCTCTGTCTCCCCAGGCAACCCTGTGACATAAAAGGCAGAAAGTTTCATGTTTAATTCATTACAAATCTTTGCCACTTTAATTACTTGCTGCAGGTTCAGTTTCTTTCCAATTACATTATTTAAAACATTTTGATCTCCAGATTCAACACCGATGATAAGTTCTTTGCATCCAGCTAGTTTCATCTTTCTCAAGATTTCTCTATCTAAAGTATCTGCCCTTACTCCGTTTGGAGTTGTCCAAATAATGTCCATTCTTTCAGAAATAATTCCATCAAGAATTCTGTGAATTCTTCTCTTATTGAACGTAAGATTGTCATCTTCAAATTGAATTTCTTCAATTCCATAATTTTTTATTAGAATTCTTAATTCTTCTAGAACGTTTTCAGGACTTCTGGCCCTCCATTTTCTACCCCAGAATGACGGGATAGCACAAAAGAAACAATTAAATGGACATCCTCGACTAGTAACTACACTCATCCATTTGTATTTAATAGCTTTTCTTGAGGAGAGATTTACTGGTTTTCCATTAATGTTACGAAGTTTAGTTTTTCCTTTACTTGTTGCATTAAAATAGTTTTCCAGATTTAAAAGATCAATCGCTGGAAAAGGTAGTGTATCTAAATTCTCTATATATCCTTTTATTTCATTAACACGTATCTGTCCATTCACATCTTTGTAAACTAATCCATCAATATTGAGGAATCTATTATCTTTCTTTAAAGATTTAATTAAATCAAGAAATCGAAATTCCCCTTCACCCATTATAACGAAATCAACATTTGGATCAATTATTGATTCTTTAGGCATGCTAGCGGCAAAAGATCCTCCCAAGATCGTTTTTATATTGGGATCAACTGATTTGACTAATTGTGCTACTTTATGAGCATTTGGGGATTGAGTAACAAAAGGATCAGAGATTCCTACAATATCGGGTGAGTATTTCAAAATAATCTTTGTGATTTTTTCCCATGATTCGCCAAAATGAATTAAATTATCGCCTAAATAATTGGAATGTAAGAAATTCGAAGCCAGAGCATCATATATCTTAATATCGTAGCCATTTTTTTGTAAAACACCTCCGATGTATGCTAAACCTATCGGCCAACCGATTTGTGGCAGTTGAGGATAGACAAGTGTGTGTGGAGGATTAATTAGCATGACTTTCAAAGAAATTCATCCATTTCAAATTATAAACCCTTTAAACTCATTACTGAATAAAAGAAATTATATTGAATAATAGACATTACCATTCAAACTAGGACACTTTATTAACTGGCATATTCTTTTCGGAAGATAACATAATCATCTTAGCAACTTCCAGGTTCTTCAGTCCCTCATTTCCATCAGTAAGCGGAGTTTTATTTGATATAATGCAATTTAGAAAATGCTCTAGTTCAAGTTTGAGCGGTTCATTTTTTGCAACGAACGGTCTTCCAATGATTGTGTTGCTATATTTAAGAATCTGATTCTTAGATGCCTTATGACCTTCTTTTTCAAGATTCCCATATATCGTGATGTCTTGATTAATGAAGTCAATTTCTGCATATCCTTTTGTTCCTGTAATGTGCATTGTGCGTATTTGAGTTGGAGTAAATAAATTAGATTCAATGATGCCTGATACTCCATTCTCAAACTCTAATATAGCGGACACATAATCCTCAAGTTCTGAAAGTATTGATTTAGTCTTAGAGTAGACTGATTTGACTTCATGTTCTACTAAGAATCTCATAACGTCTATATCATGAATAGAAAAGTCTACCACAACATCAAAAATAGCCCTCTGTCCAGGCTTATAGTAGCCAACTCTTTTTGAAGAAAGAGATACTATTTCACCTAAAAAATCCTCTGTTAATAACTCTTTTAGTTTAAGAACTGCTGGATTGAAACGTTCAATATGTCCTACCATCAAGAGTATGCCATTTCTTTTACTTAACTCAATCATATTTTTTGCTTGTTCTAGATTTGATGAAATGGGTTTTTCTACAAGAACGTGTTTTTTCGAATTCAATATGTTCTTACAGATCTCATAATGAGTTGATGTCGGTGCTGAGACACTTATAGCATCAACCTCTTCTTCTTGTAGCAACTGTAGATAGTTTGAATACCAATTTATATTGAACTTTTTGCCAATTTCTTTTGCCTTTTGAGAATCTATATCTGCTATTGCAACTAATTCTGAGTCTTTAAGTTCACTATATAGCCTAACATGATTCTTACCCATGCTACCTACGCCTACTACTGCAGTCTTAACCTTCAGAGCCCTTCCTCCAGTTTTACTTTCTTGATAAATTGTAGATCGTCTAGGTTATTTTAATACAATAAGGAGTTGGATCTAATAAAAAACCAAAATTAGAATCTTTTAGATAGATAATTAACTTCATCCTTAATTCCATCTTTTATATGGACAGTGGGGTTATATCCAAGCATTTCTCTAATCTTAGAAATATTTGCTATTCTCTGTTGCACAATATTTTGGGCTTTTCTATACTCTGGCTGAATGTCTATTCCAGTGATGTCCTTAAGAAGGTTCAATAGTTCTTTGATTGAAAGTGAAGTTTGACTTCCCACATTGAATACCTCATTATAGATATCACTTTCCATTCCCAAAATATTTGCCTGCACCACATCAAATACATGTACAAAATCAATTGATTGTGAACCATCTCCAAATAGAACAGGCTTTGTCCTTGTTAACAATTTCTTGAAAAACTCAACGATTACTGGCTTATAGTACTCATCTGACGTTTGTCGGATTCCATACACGGTAAAATTTCGGAAAATGATATATTTCAGACCAGATTGAGAAAAAAATCTGAAATAATATTCACTAGCAAGTTTGCTTATGCTGTAAAGCGTAATTGGATTAAGAGGATGTTGTTCATCTATTGGTTGATAAATAGGGATACCATAAACTGTAGCCGAAGATGAAAACATCACTTTTTCAACGGTGGCTTCTAATGATGCTTTTATAACGTTTAGTGTACCTTGAAGATTGCATGAAACACTTGCATCTGGAAAAGCATTACAGTAGTTTGCACAAACCGCAACTTCGTGAAAGACATATTGACTATCTTTAATTACATCCTTTAGAAGATCAAATTCAAGAATATCTCCATTGACAATTGTAATTTTATCCTCTACGTTTTTTAAATTTTCTCTTCGGCCACGTGAGAAATTATCATAAACAAATACATCATAACCTCTATTAACAAGTTCTTCAACTAAATGAGAGCCGATAAATCCTGCTCCACCTGTAACGACAACTTTCTTCGATGACGAACTCATAGGTTTTTCATTCCCTTCAATATTATTGATTCTTTTGTATATTCTTTAAAGCATTTGCAACGAATTCAACTTGGTCTAATGTCATATGGTGAAAGAGAGGAAGAGTCAAACTGTTTCTGAAAGCTATAGAAGAGTTTATTAGGTTTTTCGGATTGAAATTTAAACGTTTGTAGCATGGTTGTAAGTGGAGAGAATATGTACCAATTTGTGATTCAATACCCCTTTGAGCCATTAATTCAATCACTTTATCTCTATTAACTCCAAATTTTTCATCTAATAGTATAACATAGGATTGATATGTATGTGTTACATGAGGTTCAATATGGGGAGGAATTATCCCTTCTACATCTGAAAGCAATTCTGTATAGACTTTAGATATCTCTTTTCTCTTTTCAAGGATTTTATCAATTTTCTTAAGCTGTATACGACCGATTGCCGCAAGAACATCACTTAATCTGTAATTGAAGCCAGGATGAGTAAAATATACTTTGTTAGATACAATGCGGATACCAAAATCTTTCATTGAATGTGCGATCTTTACATATTCATCATTATCAGTAACGAGCATGCCACCTTCCCCGGTAGTCAGAAGTTTTCTGGCATGAAAACTGAAACAGCCAATATCACCGAAAGTTCCTGCTTTCTTTCCCTTGTAAAGCGTTCCAATTGCACATGCTGCATCTTCGATTATGGATAAGTCATATTTCTCTGCAATTTCCAAAATTGTTGACATTTCAGCTGGATAACCAAATAAATGGACAACAATAATGGATTTTGTATTTTCAGTAATCGCATCTTCTAATTTAGCTGGATCTAGATTGAATGTCTTAAGATCAATATCAACTAAGATTGGTTTTGCTCCCACATGAAATACTACATGACCTGTTGCAGGATATGTGAAGTCAGGCACAATAACCTCATCGCCGGGGCCTATTCCAAGACAAACTAAGGCAAGATGTAAAGCTGTGGTACATGATGAAACAGCAGAAGCATGTTTAATTCCTAGATATTCTGTAAATTCACTCTCAAATAATTTGGCTGTAGGTCCTTTTGCGAGATATCCACTCTGGAAAACTTTCCAAACTGCTTCAAGTTCTTCCTTATCAATGAATGGTCGAATTAATGGAATTTTTTTGGTCTTATTCTTTTCTGTGGCACTAATTTCCTTCAAAATTTCCTCTTCAAAATCTGTAGTCTTCATATAATCTACCACATTCGTAAATTATGTTATCAGTTCATTCCAGTCTGTATGAAATATATAAAATATTGATCATAGACTTGCTCTTTTACTTATTATTTAAGCACGAATTTCTCTTTTTAATATACTATGAAATCACTTAGTTTATGGAAATCAAAGATTAAATGGGGTACTTATGAGAGGTCAAAAATTAACTGTGGGAATTGTCAGCACAAATAAATTTCTTACTAATATCGTAAAAGAAATTTTACACCACCTAGGTATATCCTTTGAGGAAATAGACAACAAGACTCCAGTTAATTTCCCTTGCGTCATTTTACCGGTTCAGAAAGAAGAAGATTTTTCGATTGCCTCCAAATTATGTCAAAACGAGGAAAATATTTTAGTATTTGACAACATATGTTCAATTAAGAGTTTTTGTTTGGCATTGGGGGGCTTTTTAGATCAAGGTCAAATTGCAAATAGATCTATTGAACCCAAATTAAGTGTTATTGAATTTAAATTGCTAGAGAATATTAAAGATTGCTTTTTTAGACTGGATCTTCCTTTAATCAGAAAATGGTATTGGCCAAGTTTTACAGACGCTTGCTTTGTGGTTACCCATGATATTGATTCTTTAGATCCAATTCTTCGATTTTCAGAATTAAAAGGGAAAATTGGTCTCAATTGGTTAAAATTTATTTTTAATTTCATACGAAAAAGAACAGGTCAGGAAATATTCAAACTTGTACGTGAAGAGAATAGAAGACAGATCAAATCAACTTTCCTTTTTTTTCCAGATTATGGAAAAGATCATAACAAATTTTTAGCTATTCTTGATCTCTTAAAACGGATGAACTTTGAAATAGGCTTACATGCTTCTGAGTTCTCTTATTGCAACCAAAACATACTCGAGAACGAAAAGAAACAACTAGAAGAACTTGTTGATTCTGATCTTAAAGGCATTAGACAACATCAATTAAACTTTCTTCCACCATTTACTTGGAGATATCAAGAAAAGATTGGTTTTAATTACGATTTATCATTTTCACATAACATTGATTTTGGTTTTAGAAGTGACATATGCTTTCCTTACCATCCAATTGACATTATTGAGAAAAAAAGATTTAATCTAATAGAAATACCAACATCTTTTATGGATTGGACAGCCCTTTACAAAGATATAAACTACGATGAGATCTGGAGCATCCTAATGAAGTTAGATGATACTATTGAAAAACTTCATGGGTGTTTTGTGGTTAATTTTCACAATTCATATCAAAATCAGAATTTCCCCTTAATTGAAAGGCTTTATTCTCAATTATTGGATCATGTAACTAAGAAGAATTATTGGATCACTACTGCTGGAGAATGTACTTCATGGTGGCTAAAAAGAGAGAAGACAGAGTTAAGTGCCTTTTTTCTTAAAAACACAATAAAAGGGAATATTTCTTCTCCTTTACCAATTGTTATCGAAACAACTGACGAAATCATTAAGTTAGATCTAAAGAAAACTAGTTTTTCAATTAAGTTGAATGATAATGTTAATAATCCAAAATAATATTTCATTGAATCGAATTAGTTCGGGCTTCGTTTTTTAAATTCAAGATTTGGTAATAACAACGGATATATTCATCTGCGATCGCTGACCATTCGTACTTCTTAATTACTTCTTTCGAATTTACTGCGATACGCGTTCGTAACTCTTCATTTTCCCAAAGTTCAACGATTCTTTTCCCAATTTCATCAGGATTCAAAGACACTAAGACACCATTTATGTTGTCTTTTATTACTTCTTTAAAGTCACCTACATCTGGTGCTATAACGGGTTTTCCTGCTGCTAATGCCTCAAATAAGGTAACTCCAAAAGATTTTGAACGGTATGGAAGTATGCAGAAATCTGCGCCTTTGATATATGACAATGTTTTTTCGTGACTTAGCTCACCAAAATCTTTTAAATTTTTGATCTTTAGTCTCTTTATTAGATTAGAAACGTCAACATCAGATTCTGACCCAATAAGGTACATTTTAGCTGTTGGAATTTTTTGTTCAATTCTTTTAAATGCTTTTAATGCGATATCTGTCCCTTTTATCTTAGAATAAAGTCCTACAAATAATATAGAGGGATCTCCTTCTAAATTAATTTTTGGAACGTCTTTGAACAAACTTAGATCTATACCAAAAGGAATAACTTTAACATTTTTTTCTGAAAGTTTTTCTTTCTTGATTATTTTTTGTAAAGTACTAGAATATATTGTCTTTAAATTGTAAAATTTCCAAGAAACTTTGAAAGCAATAATACTCAAATATATTAGAAATTTAAATAATTTGTTGCGTTCAGCATCCGTAGCATTATAAAAAGGACCTCCTTTTAGAAAATTTTTGCACCCTATCAAATTATAATCGTAGCAAGAAAGTACCGTCTTCCTTCCTCGAAGTTTTGCAAGAAGTGGATATAAAAAAAAGAATTCACTTAATCCCGTTGTTTTAAAATGAAGAATGTCATAATTTCTAGATAAAATAGGCTTAATTTGTTTAAAAAAGAGCTTTATAGTCCTAAATATTGCCAATCTAATTGGATTTCTCCATTTATCTAATGACGTGTCTATTATGGGATTTATTTTAAGTTTCTTGATCTTATTTTCTTCTATATGTTTCTGAACTTTTTTTAAAGAAATAGATGGGTCAATCTTAAAAATAATTTCAACATGATGACCTTTCTTTGCTAAAAACCTTGGAAGAAAATATGTGAGATGGGAGATTCCGCCAACATTAAACGGAAATGAAGAATCCGAGTACATAAGGATATTTAGCCGCTTTTTCATTCAATAAAACCTCAATATAACAATCTAAATCCACTTGATTTATCTTAAAAGATTTGAATTTTCTTTAAAAAAAAGAGTATCCTCAGTTATTAAAACTTTAATGATTCCTGAGAAATTATAAGAATTATCTTGAATTAAGATCATAATGTAATAATGAGATTTAAATCCTTAGAGACTTCAATTGGTGGTTTCATTTTGAAAATACTGATTTACGCAGATACGTATTTCCCTACTTATGTAGGGGGAGGAGAAATTTTTTTGGATAAATTGACTAAAGAATTAGTAAAAAGAGGTTTTGATTTTCTTTTAATTACTAACAAACTAGAACAGAATGTAAAACGTAGTGAACGAGATAATGGTCTAACGATTTTACGTGTACCTCCTGAATCATTCTATATTCCCAAATCACTTCTAAAGAAGGCCTTTTTTCAAATTAAAAAATTAATCCGTGAAATACTCAAATTTTTCGTTTTCTTTATTCAATTTCTTAATTATAAACCACATATTTTCTTCATTAACGGACCTACTATAACGGTTCTTCCCTCTATTTTGCCGATCTCTTCTAAAATAAAAGCATGGAAACTTATTAAAAGAATCTTTTCACCTTTTACCGTTGTAATCTGCCATGCTCTCACAAGGCCCTATGGAAGTTTTCTAGAACAAGATTTGAGTGATTTTCGTGAAGCGGATATTTTAGTTTACGTCGATAAGTGGATGGAACCCTATTTGAAAAATATTCCAAAAATTTGGATACCTAATGGTGTAGACACTAATCTTTTTTCTCCAAGTCCCCTTCAATATTCTCATAAGATATTATCAGTAGGCAGACTTTGTCATGATAGAGGAACCGATCTTCTGTTGAATGCGATTCCTAATTTAGTTAAGAGGTTTCCTGATATTAAGGTTCAACTTATTGGGTGGGGAGATCTGCAAATATATAAAAAAATTGTTAAAAATCTAAAAATTAGCGATAATGTGGAATTTATGGGGAAAATTCCGAATGAGGAACTTATAGACTATTATAGAGATGCATACATTGTCGTAAACGCTGCAAGAGTAAGAGGGATACACATAGCCACATTAGAAGCAATGGCTTGTGGCAGAGCATGCATAAAATCCTATTATAAACCAGATCATAAAATCATTGAAGATCTTAAGAATGGTTTTTTATTTAATGGCGAAGATGTTGCAGAATTAGTCAATAAAATTGAATTTAGTTTTGATAACTATAATTTGGTCAAAAAAATATCTGCAAAAGCACGAGAAAAAGCTGAAAAGTTTAGTTTCACCACAAATGCACTAAAGTATGAAAACTTGTTTAATAAAATTGCTAAATACATTCTAAAAAATGAAAAAGTTTCACATTTTAGCGAAAATTGAAAGAAATGTGCCTTAGATGCAAAACGCCAATCTAGAGATAGCATTACATTTAAAAATCTCTTTATTGAGTTTAATTCTTATGTTTTCAATCGTGTAAATATTGAACTTTGAAATAGTCGTAATAAAGAGAAAAACTCATCACGATCTAAAAATATTTAAGTCTATGATTTTATTTCGCTGATATCATGGATTCAAAAACCCAAAAATCAGACCGCATTGTAAAACATATTTTTAAGGGAACCGCATCTTCACAAATCCTTCAAATATCGACGATCCTTATCAATATAATATATTCAGTTATTTTATTGCGTTTACTTCCACCTAGAGAAGTAGGTCTTCTAGAGCTAGCTGGTGCTCCATTTGGGATATTGTTTGTTAGTACAAATCTTGGGCTAGATAGTAGTGTAATTTTTTTCCTTTCAAAATCCAAAAAAAATACAGATTCTTCGACTACTAAAAATACTATGATTTCAGCTTTTTCTCTGCGGTTCATCATCGTCACTATTAGTGCTTTAGCTATTCTTCTTTTTTCAGAGAGTTTGGCAATTTTCTACGGAGATCCGCTTATTGAAACTTTATTGAGAATAAAAGCAATTCATTTTTTTATTGTCTCTTTAGAAATCATTCCATGTGCAACTTTCAATGCGTATCACAAATACGAATATCCTGTCTATATTTCAGTGTCGACTCTGCTTTTATCTCTGGTTATAGTACCCTCATTAATCACTCTTGGCTTTGGTGTTATAGGTGCTGCGATTGGTGAATTAATAGCAGGGACTATTTTAACAATTGCTACTTTATTCGTGTGGAGAAAGTTTTTTCCGAAAGATAGTTCAAGTTCTAATTTTAAAGGTACATCTAAAAAACTATTAGCCTATGGATTGCCATTAGCTGTAGACAATGTTTTTTCTTCGATATCAACAAACTCGGGAAAGCTCATTTTAGGATCATTTGGCCCACCTGAATGGATTGCTTATTATTCAGTTGCATACAACATATTTCAGCTTCCTATGAGAGCAGCAGCTACCGCCAGAGTTGCTTTGTTTCCGACCATGTCTGAACTAGAGAGTGAAAAAGAAATTAATTACTTGGCAAAGACTTTTCGAATGATTATCAACTATTTAGCAATTTTAATTGCCTTTCTCGTCGGAAGCATCTTAATTCTTGCCGATCCATTCATAATTTTACTCTATACCCAACGTTATTCGACTGCGATATTATTAACACAAATAATGGTAATTGGTAATTTATTTCGATTTATCGGCATGCCTATCGAAACTTTTCTATTAGCAAAAGGTAAACCAAAAATTATTACAATACGTAGCATGATTACACTGGGAACAACAATTTTTCTTGAAATATTGTTAATATCAACTTTTGGCTTGATAGGTGCAAGTATAGCAAAAGTACTTAGTCCATTACCAGCAGTGATATTTTTACTTTTATTTCTAAAAAGTAGGACAAAACAGGTTAGTATTGACTATAGGTATTTGATAAAGATATATTCAATTTTTACTTCTTCATTTTTAGTTAGTTACTTATTAACAAGTTCAATTACATATTTTGGAGCATTTGCTCTTTTCCTATTTCTCTTTATATTTTTATCAATAATTCTTCGTGGATTTACAAAACAGGATCTAATCATGCTAGCCCCCGTATTAGATTTCTTTCCCTATAGGCTTTCTTTATTTATGAGAAAAATTGGTTCGCGTTTTTATTCTATTTTACGCGATGAAAAATAAATCACGAGCGCCTAGTAGAATATTTATATTTTACCAATCTTTTTCAACATTCTTATTATTTCTTTGATTCTATTTTTTTCCTCAACTTTCTGATGAAACACAGGAAAAGAGCTTCGATCTTTTAAATGATCTTTTGCAATACCATCAATATATATCTAATCCATGACTTTTAGTAATCAGATTTATTAAAATCTATAAGATAACTTATTTTTAAATAAACTAAATTTTAAATCGAAGTTAACGAGAAATTCATGCGGTGCAATAAGTGTTTCAAAAACATATTAATATCCTTATTACCGGAATTATGTTACCTCCCCCTTATGGAGGCTTAGCTAAAAGAACTCTAAATCTTGCTAATGTGTGGATTTCAAAAGGGAACCAGGTCCACCTAATAGACATAAATCCCTCTAGAAATGACTTTATCCTCTCAGGAGTAAATATAAAAGTCCATACATTCGATTACAAAAACAAATATTTCAAAATGATTTTTGCCCTTCTATTTTTAATTGTAAAAAATCCAGTTTTCACAGTAAAATTCATCATTGAAGTTCTTGAATATCATCTCAAAAAAAGTTTTGGAATGTCAGGCTGGCAGCCATTTATAAACTGTAGTTTTCGTGGCTCTTTATTTTATTCATTAATTTGGGTCAAAGAGATTTATCAGATAGTTAAGAAATATAAGATCAATATAATCACTTCAAATTATGCTTTTGAGTACTCAATGCTTTCACTTAAAGTTTCTCAATTAGCAAAAACTCCTATTATAATAACAACATACTCTGAAGGTTTGTTTTGGAAGCTCAATAAAGATGGAAAGAATATTTCGCCTTACTACTCCCCGCTTTTTAAGAAAGTCTTTAACAAAGCAGATTGGATTATTGCTCCAAGTAAACATTGTATGAAAGCAGTAAACAGATTTTTAAAGGAAAAGAAACCGACTAGTGTAATTTACTCGCCTATTGATCTTACTCACATACCTGAAACAATTTCAAACAAAAATCAATTGCGAAATAATATTGGATTTTCTAATAAAAAGATTGTTCTTTTTGTCGGACAATTAAATTGGCGAAAAGGGCCAGATTATGTGATCAAAATCGCCCCTTTAATAATTGAAAAGATCCCTAATGTCCTTTTTGTATTTATAGGTCCCGATACAGGAATGCTTAAAAAACTAAAAGGGCTTGCAATATCTCTTGATGTAATTAAATACGTAAAATTTATTGGAACAGTTTCTGAAGAAGTATTACAGGACTATATGAGAGTAGCCAATGTTTTAGTTTTTCCATCACTTACTGATAGAGAATGCATGGGAATGTCTCTAAAAGAAGCGCAAGCAAATGGAACCCCTGTGATT
>NZ_JAHPYX010000116.1:0-12786 GCF_019058535.1 Candidatus Borrarchaeum sp. | reverse complement strand
TCCGAGTATCCTTTAGCTGTACGTAGTTATGACACATTATCAGGAATGAATATAGAAATTCCCGTTGATCTCGTTGTTTTAACAACAGGTATGGTTCCTGATGATTCTGCAGCTCATATTGCATCTAAACTTCACATAACGATGTCTGCAGATGGATTTTTCCAAGAACTTCATCCCAAATTAGCTCCTCTTGACTCTGTTACAGACGGAGTCTATTTAGCTGGCTGCACACAGGGACCAAAAGATGTGCCTGATAGTGTTTCTCAAGCCTTTGGTGCAGCAGCTAAAGCATGTTCCCCGATGGCTCAAGGCACGGTAGAAGTTGAAAGCACGATTTCCGTAATAAATGAGGACTACTGTACGGGCTGCGGGGTGTGTCAAGGTTCTTGTGAGTTTAGTGCGATCGTTTTTGAAGACAAACCTGAAGGAAAGAGAATATCTAAAGTTATTGAGGCTTTATGTAAAGGATGTGGTTCATGCGGTTCTGCTTGTCCATCTGGAGCGATTACAATGTTGAACTTCAAAGATAGACAATTGGACGCAATGGGGCGAGCCGCATTATTGGAGGGATAAAAAATGGTAAAAGTACAAGAAATACCAAAAGAAGCTATCGATTTTGAGCCAAAAATCATCGGATTCCTTTGTAATTGGTGTTCATACGCAGGAGCAGACCTTGCGGGTACTAGCAGAGTACAATACCCAACCAATATCCGTATCGTTCGAGTGATGTGTACTGGAAGGATAGACCCTCAACTTGTCCTTAATGCATTCAGATATGGGGCAGATGGGGTTCTAATTGCAGGATGTCATGAAGGCGATTGTCACTACATTGGTGGCAATTACAGAGCTTATAGAAAATATTTACTCTTAAAAGAGTTTCTGCGAAAAATGGGTATGCATGAAAAACGTCTACGCCTTGAATGGGTATCTGCATCTGAGGGAGAACAATTTGGTAAGGTAGTGAGAGAAATGGTAGATGACATTAAAGAATTAGGACCGAGTCCACTTGGTATAACCGCAACAGGAGGAATTGTTGTAGATGAAGGCGAAATTAAAATCTGAAGAGAATGTTGACAAAAAAGCTGTTCTTGAGGCTAGCGCAGCAATATTTAAAAACGAAAGAACTCGATGGCTTATAGGCAAAGGAGAGCATCTCTTAAAGGAGAACAAAATTACAGAAGAAGAATTTGAAGAACTTTTAGACAAAATACTCAAAGATGAAATTGAGCGAGAACTAATCTCTCAGGTTCTTCGCGAAAAAGGAACTTCTTCAATCGAAGAAATTTCCAAAGTAACAAATTTAGAACCAAAATTGATTCTCCAACACTTGGTCGCCCTGAAAAAGTTAAATATAGTCAACATTGTTGGGGAATCAGGCGATGATTATTTATACGCCCTATTATAGAAATGATTTTAGAAGGAGTGACCTAAAATGGCTGTACAAACTGAACTAAAAGTCGGCACCTTTGAAGATTTAAAGGCTGACGTGATTGACAAAGGAATGTGTACTGGTTGTGGCAGTTGTGTTTCTGTGTGTCCAACACAGGTTATTAAGTTTGTTGATGATGTTCCAACTCTTCAAGAACGCCCTGGGGAGGTTCCTGAGGGAGAACCGCCAATAGGTAAATGTATTGAGTGTAAACTCTGTTATTTCGGCTGCCCTGTTACGGATTCCCTTACACCACGCATGCAAGAATTATTTGGCTCTGAAGATGTCCTTGGTAATTATGTCCACCTTTATAAAGCTAAGACAGAAGTACCAGAGATTGCGGAGATTGCACAAGACGGTGGCATTGTTTCTACGATTATAGCATATGCACTTCAACATGGCCTCATTGATGGAGCCATCGTATCCGTACCAAGCGAAGAAAATCCTTGGATTCCTCTGCCGAAAATCATAACGTCCTATGAGGAATTGTTGAAATCTGCCGGTACCCGTTACTCACTTAGTCCAAATATCTCTTCTCTTGCACAATATAGGGATGTCGTAGAGGAATTATTAGCCCAACATCCTGTTGGCGAAGACTGGCTTCGTCTAGCGTTTGTTGGTACTCCCTGTCAAACATTAGGTGTGAGAAAACTTCAATCTGCTCTAGACGGTGTGGATATCCGCCCAGCTAACCTCATCACGTTGACCATTGGCCTGTTCTGCATGGAAAACTTTGATGCAACGAAATTACATAAACTTGTCCAAGAAAAGACAGGGCTGACTGTAAATCAAATACGCAAAATGGATATCAAAAAGGGTGCGTTGCGTATCTTTCCAAAAGACGGAGGGGAAGCGAAAACCATTCCCCTAGAGGAAACTTCAGAAGCTGTAAGAAGTGGTTGTCATTCATGTGAAGATCTCACTGCGTGGTATGCCGATATAAGTGTTGGAAGCATAGGCACACCTGCTGGATGGTCTACGGTCTTCACTAGAACAGAAAAAGGCAAAGAAATTTTTGACGGTGCCGTCAGAGAAAAAATGATCACAAAAGAACCAATTACAGAAAAAGGCGGCACAACTTTGCGCCGATTAGCAGATAAGAAAATGGAGAGTTCAAAAAAATCGTAGCCGTTCTCTGAAGAAGAGAAATCTTTTCCATTCAATATTCTTTTTTTACTTGGTTTTTGAACCGCTTTAAAAATATAACGCGGTGGCATGCTTGGCTAAAATCTCGGGGAGAAATATTGAAGATTGGTTGAAGGATTTGGATGATCCTGACAAGTATAATCGCGCAACCGCTTTAGAAACACTCTCTGATGCCATTCTTGAAGATCAAGATTTACTAGATCTTCTTATGCCTCATTTTAAAAGAAAACTATCAGATAAATCTTCTTTAGTTCAAATGACTGCAATTGAATCCCTTGGAAAGGTCAGTAAACAACACCCAGAGTTAGTTTCAGATACTATACCAACTTTAAAGGATTTTTTAAAAGTTCAAGATCACTATATCCGTGAAGGAACATTAGAACTTATAGGAGAAATTGGCTCAAGAGAACCTCAGGCAATTCTAGATTTAATTCCAGACATTATAGCTTTGATAGAAGCTGATGATCTAGAGATTCAAGAAAAAATTATTGAATCTATTGCAAAGATTCTTTCTACAGACTCGCCCCTTGCTTTTAGTGATTTACAGAAGTTTACAAATTTCATGCAATTACCTATACAAGAATTAAGAAAAAAAATCCTCCCAATGCTTGCTTCTAAATTTTCAAGTTTGTTGGTAGATCCAGCTAACTCTATAAGAAACCAAACTATGGATCTGATCAAATCAGTTTCCAGTAAAGATTTAACTTTTATCAAAGAACTTATTCCATTCCTTATTGAGAAATTAACAGATGAAAGCGTTACTTCTTCAGTTGTTCAGAGTTTAATAGAGTTATTACCTTTGATCCGTGAGGCAGTCAAGAAATAGATTCAAAAAATTATCGATTTAAAAAACTTCTAATTTTTCTTGGTTTTGTGTTTTTCTTCTTTCTCACGAAAAAGAGAAATAAAACAAGAATAAGTCTTCAGGGTTCATTTATGTGTACGAACCCAGTTTATCGCGCTAATTGCCGCAGAGGACCCTTCGCCAATAGCTGTGGCAATTTGCCGTCTTCCGCCTGTCACGTCACCTGCTGCAAAAACACCATCAATATTTGTAGCTTGCAACTTGTTCACTTTGATAAAACCGTTTTTTGTTAATTCGATACCTAAATCTTTTGCCAGTGCAGCGTTAGGTGCAGTACCACCCTCTACAAAGACTGCTGAAGTTTTTAAGGTATTTATTTTTCCTTCTTTGTCAGTAAAAACAACACCTGTTACTCGGTCTTCACCTATTATCTCATTTACAGTTATACTATATAGAACTTTTATATTCTGCAATTCCTCAAGTCGTTTCATATAGGTTGATTCACATTTTAATTCTTCTTTAGTACATAATATTGTCACTGAGCTTCCTAGTCCACCTAAATATAAAGCTCCTTTAGCAGCACCATTACCATACCCCGCAACTATCGTATCTCGACCACCAAACAGAGCTCCATCACAGATGGTGCAATATGATACGCCTTTTAAATAAAGCTCTTCTTCGCCGGGTACATCCAATTTTCTATAATAGGCTCCGGTTGCCAAAATAAGTGAGTATCCAGTGAATCGTTTATCGTCCGCAGTTATTACTTTGAATAAACCATTTTCATTCTTTTCCAGTTTTTTGACATTAGCAGTAAAAACTTCGCAACCCCAGTTTTTTGTCTGTGTATAGATGAGTTCTGATATTTCAAGTCCTTGAAGTCCATCTGGGAATCCAGGATAGTTTTCAACAATCCCAGCCTTAGCCAACTGAGAATCATAATGTATTCCGAAAACCATTGACTTTAAATTTGCTCTTGCAGCGTATATCCCTGCAGTTAAGCCCGCAGGACCTGCACCTATTATTAAAACATCATATAAATCAGTAGAAGTCATTTTTGATCTCCTGAAACCTTTTTACAAAATGAAAAACGTATTTAAGCTCTGATACTTTGTCTTAAACGTGATTACTTCGTTGCGTGGATAGCACAACGCTCTTATTTAAGATTTTTCATACAAAAAAGAATGAACAGAATTCGAGAATACAGGTTTTTATTTTTTAATCGCAGTTAAAACCTCAGATAACTCTGATATGGCGAGTTTCTTTTTGTCGTATCCTTCTTTTATTTTTTTCAATTCCTTGGTATAATTGACTTCACTTAATTCGCCTGTCGCGTATCTCGTTTCCAAAATCTCCAGCTTTTCTTTCATATTTTGTCTTTCTTCTTCTAACTTTCTCTTCCATAACTGCATTTTTGCTATTTCATCTCTTCTTTTTTTACTTGCATTTGCATACTTTTCTTGATACTCTGCCTTCATTTTTTGATAAACTTCTTTACTTAGATTTTTTTCTTTTCTAACTGAGTCTAACTTTTGAAGCCGCTCTCTCCATAATTCCTCGTCTTCAGCTAATGCTTCGTGAGGTAAGGACTTTATTTTGCCTTCTAATCCATTTTTCTTTTCCTTTAAAGTTGCAAACTGTCCTTTTAGGTCCTTTATTTCATCAGTATATTCAGCCATATCCACTTCGCCGCTTTTTATTTTACCCATTATTCTTTCTACTTCAACCGAAAGTTTTTCCATCTTTTCTTTGGTCGATTTAAGCTCTCCACGGTACCCGAATTGTTCATATAATTCTTTTGGAATTTCTACTTCTTTTATTTCTCGATCCGAAAAAATTGGTTCTTTTTTAAGGGGTGTTGGCGGCGTTGCGGTATGTATTGTTGGTCTAGAAATATCTAGTTGAGTGATAGGAGTTCCACATTTTCGGCAGAATCTTTCGCCAGGATTTATTTTATTCCCACATTTTATACAGAATTTAACTTTTGACATTTAACTTCCTCTTTTAACTTTTAATTTTCAATTTCAGCTCAACAGAAAATTAATTAGAGTTAGAGAATTCTCCATATCCTTTCTTTTTTCTTCTAAATCAGTTTTTTTTGGTAGATATTCATCTTCTGAAACCTCTCCAAGTTCATATCTAACCAATGATTCTTCAAGTGTCATTTTAATATTAGATAATCCTTTATCCAGGATTTTTTTCCATCTACTCAATTTATAACGTTCAGAGTCAAGTTCATTTCTTACTGCCTGTAATTTTTCAGAATACTCTCTTTTGAGTTTTGAATAAGTTGTTTGTGATGTTTTATTATCCTGAAAAATACTTTCTAACTTACTGAGACGTTCTACCGCTTCTTGTTCTTGGAATATTAGGAAGTATATATTCAATGGTTTAACATCCATTTTCTCCGAAAGTTCTTTTTCCAATAATTCTTTCTCTTCTTTTAATCCTGCAGATTCAGAGTTATATTCCTCATCTGATAACTCCCCAACTTCTTTCTTTGCGCTTAACTCTTCTAATTTCAAATTAAGTGGTCTTAGTTTTTCTTCTATTTTCCAAACGTTGTACGTTGTAACGATTTGTTTGAATTCTTCGGGGGGTATTTCTTTTTCCTCTACAGATTCTTCTATTTGAGATACGCTTTCTGAAATTGCATTCTTATGCGTTGCAAGGGTGTTTTGAGGGTCTACGGGAGTTCCACAACGATTACAAAATCGTGCACCTGGGACTATAGAATTACCACACTTCCGGCAGAAGCGAACTACTCTACTCATAGTAATATTCTCCATTCTATTGAGTGACATCAATCAATATGAAATTTTTGGATTTTTTTAGGAGAATAAGGAGTTTTCTAAGGTTTTTTCACCATCTTTTCTGCACTTTAAAAGAAACATAGATCGTTAATTAGGGAAATGAAAATTCGATATTTTCTTACCATAGATTTCATTGGAGTCATTCTAAGACTCAGGGGAAAAGTCCTGTGATGAGATTTAAGTTAAAATGATGAGATTCATAGTAGTTGTTCCTTGCATTTTTTGAAACCAATAATGTAGAGTCATCAAGAAATTTACTTTCATTGACCTGTCAAACGCATAAATACACTGTAAGACATACTTCTTAGTCGTAGTATAATGAATAAAGGACACAACGCGAAATTAATGAAACTAATAACTTTCAAGGACGTATCTTAAAATGTGTCTACTTGGTAAGTATGTATGTGATTTCTGGTATCACGAAAACAAATGTGCTCTTAAAAAGCATGATTTATGGCAGATTCTCAAAGAAGCCTGTCCATTATTGAATGAAACTAAGATTGTTGAGGAACAGATTATACAAGTTGCTCCAATACAAAGGACAATTAAAGAGTCAATGTAAAACTTCCTTTGTAAATCCTCTTTTTTCTAAACTTCCTCTAAACGCATTATTACTAACGCTATTCGACGTTGGCAATTTTTCTAAAATAATTAATTGATTTGGTCACGAATTCTTTTACTGGTCTTTTTTAATTCGTTGAGTTGGGTTTATTTAGACCAATCTTTAGATATTTAAACTCTCAAAATTTCAATAGCATCCAGAGTGATTCAGATGAAGTTAATTGTTGATAATAGAGAATCTAATGCGATTATTAATTCGGCACGCGAAGTTGCACAAGAAGCAGGTTTAGCATTTAGAGTTCAACAACTACCATTAGGTGATTTTATAATAATTGATCAAAACGATCAAGTTATTATAATTGAGCGAAAAAGAGTTAATGATTTTATCAGCTCAATAAGGTCAAATAGGCTCTGGCAACAGTTATTAAATTTTATGAAAACAGATCAGATACTCGGATTTCCTATAAAAAGACATATGCTTTTATTTCATGGTACTTATGGTGAATATCTGTCTAGTTTACAAGAGATAAATCCAAATGGTGATCTCTCATCCTTTTGGGGACAAATTGTTGGAGCACAACAGGAAATTCTTTTTGTTTATAATACACCAATCGTGTTCATCGAAGACGATGCAGATGCATTTAAATCCTTTTTAAGAATCACCGCTAAAAGGGAAGAACAAGGAAAAAATGATAACTTGCCTAAAGGTCGATGGTATAGGAAACCAAAACGTTCAATGTTACCCGAAAAAGATCAGAAATCCTATGTTCTCGCCTCAATCCCACTTATTGGTGATTCATTGGCAAAGATACTTCTTGATCACTTCCGCACGATACGAGGAATAGCCACAGCTTCCATTAATCAACTACAACAAGTACCAGGGATTGGAAAAAAGAAAGCGGAACGCATCTACGCTATCTTCCATTAGACTAATTCAAGATTATTGTGTATAATAATAGTATTTAACTAATTTTTTTCTAAAAGCCTCTAAGATCGTATCTTGAAACGGTTTAATCTCAAAAATATTTTGTCCATCCAAATTATTTAAAAACTCATATTCACTATCAAAGATATCGATTTGCGATATTTGCTTGCCTCTTATAATGACATCCGCTTCGAATCCTTCTGTAAAGTGGATAATTCCAAGACCGCGTGTTACCTTAATGAATTCCCTTTCTTTTTTGCGATCTTTAAAATACTCTGGCATGAAAATCCATTCTTCAGTTAAATATTGCTCGTTTAATTCATTGAGTTTGTTTATTTCCCAGTCTGTTAATTCGTCCTTTTTGAATTCAACATTTAAAGTCTTCTTGAAATGTTTTATAATGTCTTGAGCAACCTCTTCACGGTTAATATCTTTACCCAGTTCTCGTTTTAGGTTAGTAATATAATAGGGCAGCAACTCGGCAAAACGATGTTTAAATCCTGTTGTTGGGAATTTTAATGTTTCAACACAGGTCGTATAGTCAAAATCGGTGATAATATTACCACAAACAACTCCTGTGGATTCTATAGACCCCGCACCATTCCCAGAAATCTTGCGATCCCCAATGAAAATATCATTCATATCTTGATTAGCATCAAGCCCGAGTGATCTTAAATACTGCAACGGTCCTTTAAGTGCTTTATCGTAAAGAATTTTATTTTTCAAGGGAAAATGATAGCCTTTCAAGATGACATGGTAAAAAACCTGTCCTTCATCGAGCATGACAGTTCCTCCTCCTGTCATTCTTCTTGTAAATGGGATATCATTCTCCTTACAATAGTCAATATTAACTTCCGCATAAGTATTCTGACTTTGTCCACAACTCACTAGTTTTCCATCTGTAAATTCAATTATTAGAGTGTTCATAGTAGAATCGAGGTTTTCTGAAGTATATAATGCAGTAGCATGCCACACTGTTTGAGTCCACAGCGGATCTACGCGATCTAGACGAAGTAATCTCCATTTTGCCATGAAAAACGCACCAAATTCGAAAATTAGCTGCTATAAAGAAGGTTTAAATTTCAATGATCTTTGGGTTTACGTCTTGGGACGTTATCTCAAGAATTCCAACAGTATTTCTTTCTGCCCAACGCTTATCAGTTGGAGAACCAGGATTCACAAAAAGCCTCCCACGCTTTTTTTCTACAAATGCATTATGTAAGTGCCCACAAACAACGATTTCGTAATCTTTTCCCCTAATCATATCTTCAATTTTTTCGATGAATCCTTGAGGACCACCACTTCCATGAATAACGCCAATTTTATGACCTAATATTTCTGTTTCATTGATTTCAGGTAGTTGAGTTGCTACTCCTGGAGAATCCATGTTTCCATGTACTGCAAGAACGGCGGGAGCAATTTTATTTAATTCATCTATCACGGTTAAAGAAACTAGGTCTCCAGCGTGAATTATTAACGAAACTTTGTTATTCCTAAAAATATGAATAGCGTTTTCGGGAATTGCTTTTGCAACAACAGGGATGTGAGTATCCGAAATTAAACCAACCTTTTGCGATTTTTCGGTCATTAGTTATCACCCTAAAAAAGTTTTTCAGTTAAGCCTTGCTGTAAGTATTGCAATAGCTGCTGAAGGAGCGCATAACGCAAGATCTCCTGTCCATATTTCATCAAGGTCGTGAAATTGTTTGATACCAACTTTTTGCGCTGCTGGCTTCGCTAGAAAGTCTTTTCCTATCCCGGTAAGAATACACTCTAATCTTTGATCAATGTTATTCATTTCATTAGCTGTCACACGATTAATTCCGTTGCTTATCTCTGCAACTTGCTTTAAATAAACATATTGAGCAATATTTTCGAGTTCTTCTGTTTCTAGAAGTTCAATATCAGCACAGATTGTGCGTGCTAATCTTTCAAGTGCATATTCTTTTGTTTTTCCTCGTCCATCTGGAGTTTCACATGAATAATCTCCTGAATTTATATGTCCTAAGACCAAATGAACGTCTGCTGAAATAGCAAAATACTCGGGACATATCCGTACTAGTCTGTTTTTTACAGGTACATGCGTAACAACTGCTGCCACATTTGTTCGTAATGCACCAGTATAAATAAGCTCACCAGAAATAAGACGGTCTAAGTCGTTCTTTCCAAATGTAAGAACCGTACCATCTTGAAAGGGTATAATATCTGTGGTGGTCGACCCTGTATCAATAAACAAGCCAGTTGAAAAGGCTTCCGCAACTAGTTTTGCTGTGGCACACCAGTTTGCAGCGGCAAAATCTAACGGAGATCGTTTTGCATCTTTAATATCATGCATTTTGCCGAAAATATCGATAGTATAAACCTGATTGCCCTCAAAAGCAGTTTCAGTAATTTCCAATATTTCAAGTACACCTTCCCTTTTGGTCCGATATGCATCAGATAACTCTGCCGTCATAACTATTCCGACAGCATCAATCCTGTCAGTGCAAAATTCTGTTTTTAGTTGCTTCAGTAGGGACAATAGTTCATGGCGTTGCTTCCATACTGGAAAGTATATCGACTTTGTCTTAATATTGCTAATTTCACCATCGTGATATGTTATTAATGCCGCTTTTGTATTCGCACCACCGATATCCAGTCCAATTACATCTGTCAAAAGGCCGACAACTCCATTTATTTAGTTAAAGATTTTTGGATGTTAAACCTATTTCTCAATATTCACATACTTATTTTCATTCGTATTCTACATTTAACATTAAAAACAAACAGTTCTTTGAACATAATTTAGCAAATGATGAAATCTTAAACTTACTCAGTAACAAAAACAGAAACTATATAAGACCAGACTAGAATAAAAGTACTCTAATATTTGTTTTAATAAGAAAAAGTGCAAGTTTTGGGGGAGATCTCTGTTACAAATGAATCAGAAAAAAAGAAAATCTTTTTTGTGCGACGCTTCTTTGATGGAATAAAATTCTTGCTTCAGACGCGTGAAACTCGTTATCTATTGAAACTAATAGCTGTTTTATTTAGTTCGATGATTATTACCTATACAGCTATATCTTTGACAATTGCTACATTTGGAAAAATTGACCTTATTTTACGCTTAGGTCTTTATGTTTTCCCGTTTTTTTTGGTATTGTTTCTATTTATTTTAATAGAACTAGCACGTTTCTATTGGAATGACAGAAAATACAACTTATTTCCGGAAAAAAACCCACTACTAAAAATGAAATATTGGTATTATCCTGATTTAAAGGATAGAAAAGGACGCCGTTTATTAATAAGAGTTGGAATTTTTATCTTTGTATCTCTTTTAGTCCTTATAGCACTTGCTGAAACTCTTATTGTGCAGGAAATATTATTTGCGCTACTTACTATATATACTATAGCGATTTGGAGTTCTTTTTACTTAATTTTCGTTCTTCTGTTCATTACAGCATTTATTGCCGCTAAAGGAACTATGCAGATGTTTGAAGCAAGATATTCAGAAAAATTTCAGCAACAAAATTATTGGTTTTTTATTTTTCTCCCTTTACCTTGGATATTATTCATCAGTCTATTGATTTTTGCTGGTGAAATTCGAAGTATTTTTGGCAGCGAAGCGGGATTTTGGCGTTTGGAGGCTCAAATCCTATACGGATTCCTATGTTTGATTGGGATTTTTACAATTCTAAAGAGAAACTGGCGAGTGGGATATACTGCCAGTCAAGTTTCAGCGTCTTTAACATTTTTGACGGTTATTGTTATTCCAGGCATTATAGATTCAATACAAGCAGAATTGGGAACTATAATTTCACTTATTGGGTTAGCTCAGTTAGATACCAGTGGTGGGACATCATATTATTTCCTGGGCCCAATTATTTCACTTATAGCAATGGGTTTCTTCTACATTCAAGGTGCTTTGGATGACTATGGTGATAAATTACGAAAATATTATGCTGCATGGGATAAAAAACTGCAAGAGTTCAACATTAAGTCCGAAGAGGATATTCAGAATGAGAAATATGATAAAGTATTTGAGGACACGCCCCTCAATACTGATGTTCCAAATGCGTACCGTAATTCTATAAGTGGGTTGATATTACTCCTATTAACCTTTTTTGGAATAATTTTTATAATAGGGGGGTTGTTTTCAGTTAGTGGTACGGCAATAGGATCGGAATTCACAGAACTCTTTTTAAATATAACCTCCTTTTTAGAGCTCATGGGCCTTACATTAGGTCTCTTTGTTTATACAATAATTATCGTATTCCGCAAGCAAAGAAAGCAAGAAGTGATCTCCGAAGCGCTGAAGGTGACAGAAAAATCTACTCATTAATACACCTTCTGTCCTAAATGTGGCACTGTGAATAAGCTTAGAAGCAAGTTTTGTGTCTCTTGCGGGCAGAAACTCTGGGCCCCTTAGTTTTTCTCTTATGTACAAACTAAACTCTTTCCTTCTTTCAACATCTGAAAGTAACTATTTACTTTATTTTATAACGGTGAGAAAATTCCTTCCACAAGGTCAGTAATTCACATTAACCTAATTAAGGCTTTTAATCGAGCTTAGTAGAAATTTATGAATCTTCGAAGGCTATTCAAACTTGTATTTACCTTTATAACTTCACGTCTAAAAGAATTCATATAAGTCTTTTTTAATTGCCTTGTGAGATATCTGGGGCTTGCTAAGAAAAGACGGAAGCCTCTTTTAATTAATTCACTTATTTTTTCGCGTGAAACAGCTTTCGGTACTATATCAGGAACCGCAACACCGGTTCGCCAATATTTGTCTTCATCTATATAACCCTGATGCACTAATTCGTCCCAAATAGGCATACCAGGCGCTGCACCCAGCATATGAAAATCAGGAATGTCCACTCCAATCTTTGACGCAAATCTAAGAGTGGTCCACATTTCCGCTACAGTTTCTCCTGGTGCTCCCAAGATAAATGAAGCAAAGGAATCCATACCCGTTTCATTACAATTCTTAATTGCTTGTTTAGCCATTTGAGGTGTTATCCTTTTCTTATAATATTCAAGAATCCAAGGGATAGCACTCTCTATCCCGAAATACAACGCATTACAACCTGCTTGTTTCATCGCCCACAGCATTTCCTTTCCAGCT
>NZ_JAHPYX010000115.1:0-9440 GCF_019058535.1 Candidatus Borrarchaeum sp. | reverse complement strand
TGATTCCTTCACCTACCCGCAAAGTGGGTTCGCCCTCGATTACCACCACAAGAAACTCCGCCTCTCGAAAATCGGAGCTATCACCATTACACTCCACCGCCGGATCCCAGTTGAAGGGGTGATCAAGACCTGTACCATTACACGCGATGTCGACCACTGGTATGCCTGTTTTGCAATAGCACTGCCTAATCCCGATCCTCAGCCTCAGAGAGACATACGGAAGGCCGTAGGTATAGATGTCGGGCTGAAGAGTCTAATCACGTGTAATAACGGAGACACCATCGCTAACCCACGCTGGTTGAGACACTCGGAGAAGCAGTTAGCCAAAGAACAGCGAAGGAAAGATAGGAAACGTAAGGGTTCCCATAATCGTCACAAGCAGAACAGGAAGGTAGCACGGGTACACCGAAAGATACGCAACCAACGGAAGGACTTTCATCACCAGCTTAGTCGAATACTGGTCGATACCTATGACCTGATTGTGTATGAGAACCTTAGGATCACCAACATGGTGAAGAACCATCATCTTGCCAAATCGATTAGTGACGCCGGTTGGGGGCAACTCATGTGCTTTACCGAGTACAAAGCGGAGGAGGCTGGTTCTCTGGTAGAATATGTGAGTGCCTATAATAGCACCCAACGGTGTAGTAGGTGTGGCAAACTGGTACCCAAAACGCTGGCAACCCGCATCCACCGCTGTCCTTACTGTGGACTGGTGTTAGCGAGAGACCATAATTCAGCCATCACGGTGTTACACCGATCCACGCACTATTTAAAATCATGCTCATCATCAGGGCAGGAACTGTCCGTAGAGCCTGTTTGACATGTCCCGTTGGGGAATGGATGATTCAGGAAGCCAGTCTACTTGTAGGGTGGTAGTTCACCATCACCAATCCATAGAGAACTTCATATTTTTCTATTATTTTTTCAATCTCATAAGCATAAAGAGGTTTTTCAACTCTGACATTAATCTTCATAAGTTTAAAACAAATTTTTCATACCACAAAGATACATGAACTTCTGCTAGACAAATTCACAAATTAATTGTGACTTTGCCGCAAACTCTACCTTTATACCTATGTCATATTAATATGATGTTAAATAATGACAAAAAATTAAAGGTGATAAAAATGGGTGCATATGATTGTGATTCGTGTGGACTTAAATTTAAAACACGAGAAGAATTCGAAAAACATGCTGAGGAAAAACATGGCATGTCTGGTTTAGTAGACACAGCTATAGAGAAAATGGATGAATCTGGAGAATGTCCGACGTGTGGCCTTAGCTACAAGAGCAAAGACGAACTGATGGCTCATATTGAGGGGAAACACGGGATGCCTGGCTATGTTGACGTCATAATATCGAAAATGGACGAATCTGGTGAATGCGACCATTGCGGATTGGAATATAAGAGCAAAGACGATCTAAAAGATCATTACGATGAACACCACGGCATGCCTGGGACAGGGGCAGTTTAACTCTAGAAAACAAATATACTAGCTATTTTGACCGAAATGAAAATAAATTTTAAAATCTTTAGCCGGAAGAATCTTTTCTGGCGTCTTTTTTTAAGTTAGATTTAATAATTGCTAATTCATTGTCTGTAAGAATACGACATTTTTCGTTCTCTCAGAACATCTCTCTTCGTTATAAATAATATTATCATAGCTGTTTTTTTCTAAACTTTTATGTCCGCAAAAGAGGCAATGAAAGGCAAGTTGGTCCTCCGCTTCGGTTGTGGCAGATATCTTCTCCTTCAAATTCTAGGATTTCCACGCCATGATCTTCTAGTTTTCGCTTAGATTTATTTCCTTTTACCATGATTCCCTTTCTAGGTTTCAGCATCAATACATTATTGCCATGTACCTTCAATTCATCATAGGTCAATTCAATGAGTTCAATACCTCTCTCTTGTAGAAATTCATACATATTAAGTGGCATGAGATCCAGATACGCGACAGCTAAATCTATGTCTAGAGGATGTATTATAGAGAGTAAATGGATAAGATCTTCGGGACCATGGAAGTAAGGTAAAGGAAATTGAAATACCTCTACTGATAACTCTTCTAAGGCCATTTTTAATTGCAGAAATCCTAATTCATTAGTTCGATGCGTTTTACCAACGATAACTGTTTGAGGGTCGAGCCATAATATATCTCCCCCTTCCAGTAATGCATCTCCATTAATCTTAAAATAAATTGGAATGCCTATTCGCTGCAGTTCTCTTTCGATAACAGGAACTTCCGCTTCTCTTAGTTTTTTCCCCATCTTACAAAGGATTGCACCGCTATTGGTCACTATTGCGTTATCAAATACAAAAATAGAATCAAGTAGCGTGTTTGAACCCTTTTCTTCATCTTGGGCTAGGATAACTTCTACACCTTCTCCTCTTAATAAATCAACGAGTTCTTCATGTTCGCGAATTGCTTGCTCCAGATCGGGTTTGTGAAAATATCCAAAGTCTCTCCATGCCTCAGTTTCTTCAGGTTGATCTCGGGGCGATTTTAAGAGGATTTTTTTAAGGGGCTTGATCATTGATTGCCCCCCGAACTTGATAGTCTGCTGCATATCGTTCATATCCCTTAAGAGCAATGAGGATGTTCATCATTTAAAGATTGCACATAGTATTGAGAACCAATATCCATAGTCTTTTATTTATTACTGATGAACCCCATTTTGCCTATATTGTAAATGCATTAAAGTTCATTTTTACAGCATAATTAAGGCGATGCAACGATGAAAAGCGAATTTCGTCAACTTTTAAAGATTGTGAATCAAGAAAATATTATTTCTGATGAAACAGACCTCTTAGCGTACTCACGTGACTTAACACCATATATCCTTAAGCCAGACATAGTTATTTTTCCTGAAACGACTAAAGATGTTTCAGAAGTGCTAAAGTTTGCTAATGAAAAAAAGATTCCAGTCACAATGCGAGGCTCTGGTGCAAGTTTTACTGGATCCTCGCTTCCTCGAAAGGGGGGAATTGTACTCGATATGAGCGAAATGAATCACATCATTAAGATAATTCCTGAGGATTTTATCTGTGTTGCTCAACCGGGAGTGAGTCTAGGTGAACTTAACAGCGAACTAATGAAATATGATTGCATTTTTCCGCATGATATCGGCTCGAAGGATGTTAGTTCGCTTGGAGGAGTAGTTGCATCCGATTCTCACGGGCATCACGGTCTTAAAAATGGAAAGGTTGGCAACTGGATAATTGGTCTTGAAGTTGTCTTAGCCAATGGCAAGATCGTAAAACTTGGAACAAATACCTTACGAAACAATTGCGGCTTTAATTTAATACGGCTATTTGCTGGATCTCAAGGCACTCTTTGTGCTATAACTGAAATTACGATTTGTATCGCACCACTTCCGAAAACTTCAGCGACAATAGGCATATTTTTTGATGAGATGGAGAATGTGATGTCTGCTGTAAGAGCAATTATATATGCAGGCGTCGAGCCAAGTGCAATCGAAATTGTAGATCAGTTTTCTCTAAATGCTGTGAATAAGACACTTCAATTAGGTTTTCCAAAAGCCGAAGCAATGATGATTACCGATGTAGAAGCACCAGACGATGACTCACTTGAGAAAAAGGTAAATGTAGTCAAAGAAATGTGTATAGCACATGATGGGCGCGATATACTGTGGTCTAAAGACCCAAAAGAAATGGATACCTTGTGGTTGCCTAGGACGGGCATAGATATAGCCATTGCAAAAACTCACGCAGGTTATAGAGAAGTGGGCTTTGCCATTGCAGACCCATGCGTGTCCCTATCTGCAATGATAGACGTGATGATCAAGATGCGGCAAATCTTCGATGAACATGATGTCTTAGCAGCCGTGTTTGGGCATGTGGGACTCGGAATAATACACCCTGCAGTTTTTGTAAAGGTAGATGATCCCAATGAGTGGAAGGCTGCAAAAAAGGCTGAAAAGGAAATAGTGGACCTCATAGCACAGGTTGGAGGGACAATTACAGGAGAACACGGGATAGGTTTGATCAAAAGCCCATTTGTTCCTGCAGAACTGGGAAACAGCTTGGACATAATGAGGGCTATTAAGCAATTATTCGATCCTAATGGAATCCTAAATATTGGAAAAATGTGTTTAGATGAATTATCATTTGAAGAGCCTCCTCATTCAGCTTACTCAAAATATAAGGATGAATAACTAAAGGACGATGAGTTTATGAACGAAAGTGCGTCAAACAGTGAAGAATTGGCAAAGCTTAGAGATGAAGTAATAATATGTACAAATTGTGGATTGTGTAAAGCGGTATGCCCAATTTTTGAAGAAAACAGACGTGAACCATTCAGCGCAAGGGCTAAGATGATCTTAGCGTATTTTCTCTTATCAGACCAAATTGAATTAAACGATACGGTAGTATCGAGAATTTATCAATGCACCACATGCAAAAATTGTACATATACTTGCCTGTGTGAATTAGATGTGGCAAAAATTATCGAGAAATTACGGAAATTATTGGTAGAAAAGGGACATGCAACGGAAGTATCGTCTGAGCTTGTCACAAATATCGAGAAAACGTATAATCCATTTGGGGAAGACCCTAAAGTACGTAACAACTTCCTTAAACTTGTCCAAGAAGAAGATTAGGGGTACAAACATGTTAGTGTATTATGTGGGTTGCATGGCGACATACAGACTACCCAGTATTGCTAAGAGTACGATTGAAATTTTAAAAGAGAGTGGAATTGATTTTACTGTTCTAGGAGACAAAGAATGGTGTTGCGGTTCAGTTGCCTTACGAACTGGATATATTGATATTGCAAAAAAACTGGCAGAGCATAATGTAGAGGAGATCAAGAAATTAGGCGCCGATCGAGTTGTTACGGCGTGTGCAGGTTGCTACAGAACATTCAAAGTTGATTATCCAGAATTACTTGGCACGGATGACTTAGGCTTTGAAGTGCTTCATGTTCCAGAATTGCTTCACGAATTAATTGAAACGGGAAAAGTGGAGCTACAACAATTAGATAAAACTGTAACGTTTCACGATCCATGCCACATTGGACGTCATATGGATCTCTATGAAATACCAAGGGTTGTTTTACAGAAGGTGCCTGGTTTGGAACTAGTTGAAATGGAACGAAATAAAGAAAATGCGCGATGCTGCGGTGCAGGCGGTGGAGTACGTTCTGCTTTCAGAGACCTTTCAAGAAATCTCGCAAATAGAAGACTAGAAGATGCCGAAGAAACCAAAGCCGAGATCTTAACGACGGCATGCCCATTTTGCACTTACAATCTAAGAGAAGCCGTGGACCGAAATGGAACTGATATAGAGATGCTTGATCTCCCTGAATTATTTGTGAGACTCATTAAAAAAAAGAGTCGTGAATAAGCATGTATTAACTATAACGACAAATCTCTATTTTATTAAAAGGAAATCTCTGTTCCTATGTTCTTCTTTTTTGCCGCCAGATATGCATGTTTTGCGGCGCTTGCATCCTGAATTGCCATGCCAACCGATTTGAAAAATGTGATTTCGTCTTCTGATGTCCTTCCTGGTTTTTTTCCGATAACAAGATCGCCTAATTCCGCGTATATATGCTCTTTTGTTATAGCTCCATTCTCTAATGGTATAATAAGGTCTCCTGCTTCACTAAACGATGCTTCAAACGAATCAACGACTACCTTAGCCTTTTTTACGGTGGCAACGTCCACTTCTTGCATTTGAGGCGTGTAGCTCCCAATACCGTTAATATGCGTACCTGGTTTAATCCAATCACCAGAAAATGTAGGAGTTTTCGACCATGTAGCTGTCAGAATTATATCTGCATCTTCTACAGTTTCTTTGTTGCTTGTTGCTACATTAACAGGAATGTTCAATTTTTCACTCATTTGTTTTGCAAAAGCCTCTTGCCTCTCTATTGGGTCTATAGAATAGATTTTTGCCTTTTCTATAGGTCTTACTTCACATACCGCCCACAATTGTTTCTCTGCTTGAACTCCTGTGCCGATAAGACCCACTTTTTTCGCCTTTTCTCGTGCTAAGTATTTAGTAGCAACCCCACTAACGCCTCCTGTACGCATAGCTGTGAGATAACCTCCATCCATTATGCTAAGAATTTGTCCAGTTTTTGGATCAATTAAGAGAACCGCAGCATGAATTGTTGGGAGATTGTAGAGTTGTGGATTATTTTTAAATACAGATACAACCTTACAGCTCATAGCCTCCATTTGTTCTAAATATGCTGGCATAAAAAGAACAATACCTTCCTCTTTTTCGACTTCTATCGGAACTCTTAGGGGGGCCTTCGCGGTTCGCCTAGAAAATTCAGCAAATGCGTGTTCAACTACATTAATAGTATCACTCATTGTTAAAACGGACTCTAAATCTGAACGAGAAAGGAATAGCACCATTTTTCTAACCTCAAATTTTCGTATGTTGGCTATATGTGTGACTTTCACTAATTAAATGATTGTGCTCTAAATATAGCAGTTTTCTATTTGACTCGTTGAAGGTGTTAAATCGACTTGTCGACAAAATATGATAGATTTCGAAGCAAATTGACAAAAGTACGTTTTCACTTACACTACTCTCCCACTCTAGGTTTAAATCTATGAGTGACGTATCTGTAGATGATGATATAAAATGTCAGACGAAGAGTTAAAAAACAAGGTAAAGGAACTCTCTGGCAAATGGAAAGAAAGTAGAGATTATCAATATATTCAAGAGGCACTACGTGCTGCTAAGCAGATTAAAGATGATAAAGTCCAGGTGTTTTTAGCAATATTACACGATATTGCCGAAGTATGTGCCGAGTGTTGAGACAAATTGATTGTCATTAACATAAGGTTTATTATGCCCCTCATAATTGACTTTTCTTAGGCATATATAATTAAACCTACATCCCTGCTTTAAGGTGATTAATTATGACAAAATTCAGATTGTGCATTGACAATGCTAACGGGAAAGTTTTGGCTGAGAATGAGGTGATTTTACGCACTAAATTCAATTATCATATAGATAGGGGTTTTAAAAAATTGCTAGAAAAGATTGATTTAGCACCCTATTCTGGCCAATCATTATTAGGTCAAGTGAAATATTTCACACCGTATAATGACGTGTTCTTCGTAAGCTCATTTAACATTGAAATATCTGATGACAAAACAGTATCTTCTATTGAGAGAATCAGCTAACTTATTGTACAAATTTGAAGCTTCTTATTCTAATTGATCAATAGTGTGACATTGGCTCGATGCTTCAACGTGAGGCAGTTTACTCGCAGACTGTTGCAATTAGTTATTTCGTTTCTGCTTTTCAACTTAAACTTTTTAAAAATGAGATACAATTAAAAAAATCCTTTTAAAAGGGCAGAAGTTGTGGAATCATAGGAATATAGACCGTTAATACTTGCACCCATAGGGTAGCTGTGTTAAAGGCACCTGTATTGAATTTGAACCAAAGACAGAAGGCATATACTAAGACCGTTATAGCTAAAAATGCAATTTCTCTTGCATGAATTCCTACATCTTCCATGAAAGTACGCTTTTCGGGAGCTCCAAACCCTCGACTTTCGATTGCGATTTCTAAATCATTTGCTTGCCGCAAGAGTATAAGCACTAGGGGCGTCGTAATTGGGATGTAAGCACTAATTGCTTTCTTGATGAAATTCATTTTATCGATATTGAACGCACGAAGTTTTTGTGCCTCTACGATTCGACTCCATGTGGCGTCCACCATTGGTACGAACCGAATCGCAGTGACGAGCATAAATGCAAAGCTAAAAGGAACTTTAATCTTTGTAAGCCCATCTAATAATTTGGATGGCGAAGTGGTCATTATTAAGAGCGGAAGCGCGCATACAGCGGTAATGACACGAACAACAATCATTATTCCGAAGAGGAATCCTTCTAATGTAAAGACGCCTAAGTCAGCACCGCCAGCAATTTGGTAACTCCATGGTAATTTGAAGAGTGGAGTCTGTGATTCTCCTAAGCCTACGCGCGCGTACATGAATCCCTGAATGACGATAATAAAGATACAAACAAATAGGAAAAGTCTGAAAACTTTAGCAAGATATCTTAACCTGATTTTGCCAAACTGCCATAAAATCAATGTATATACAAGCCAGACCAACAGCATCAGTATATCTGCTGTTCGTGTGACAATTAAGACTAAGGGGAGTGTGAGTAACACATAAATCAGTTTTGCAATAGGACTCATTCTGTGCATGAGTGAATTTGCTTTTATATATTCGATTGTCATTGATTCCGTATCTCCCTTCTAGGATAAAATATGAATCATATCTTCAACAGAAAGCACATCTTGAGGAATATTATATTCTTGCAAAGCGAATGCTAATTGTGTCATTTGTGGAGGCTTCAGAAACGCCCGCTTTAATACATCTTTCTGATAAAAAACATCTCTTGTGGGACCATCGGCAATTATCTCTCCATCTGCCATGACTATTAGTCTCTTAGCGAATCTCGCCACGAGTTCCATATCGTGTGTAATCATAATTACAGTTTTCAATAAGCCTTTATCAAACAAGTCTTTGGCTAAATCCGCAAGTAAGTATCGTCCCCAATAATCTTGCGCTGTTGTCGGTTCATCCATAATCAGTATTTCTGGTCTCATTGCTAAGACCGTAGCTACCGCTAACTTGCGCCGATCTCCGAACGACAATCGGAATGGAAATGTGTCATATTCTTTATCAAGACCCACAACTCGTAATGCATCTAGAACACGGTCTTCTATCTCGTCATCTGGCACTCCAATATTTTTTAAACCGAAACGGATTTCCTTGTCTGCCGAAATAGTGAATAATTGATAATCTGGATTCTGAAGTACCATTCCTACTTTTTTTGCTACGTCACTAACATCAAGTTTACTAAGATCTTCGCCTCTGAAGAATGCGTTTCCTTCTGTTGCTTGTAAAATACCAACAAAATTCTTAACCAAAGTAGTCTTTCCGCTTCCATTTTGACCAATTATGCCTACAAATTCGCCTTCATAGATTTTCAAATTGATGTTTTTTAACGCCTTAATATGTTCATAACCTTTGTAAGAATAGCTTAAATTTTCAGCAATTAAAATAGATTCTCCTAATTCCTTTTTTCCATCACCAGGTAACGCTTTTTTGACGGAAAGTTTTCTATCTTTAAAAAGGGCTTCCATTTTTCCTATTCCTTGATAGAGAGAAATTTGAGGTTCTACGTGAAATCTCTCTTGTAATTTTAGGAATAATTGAGAGATATCAGGCGGACGAACACCGTTTTCTTCGATTATTTTTGTGCGACTGAGGACTTCATCTGTTGGTCCGTAGTCAATACTCTTACCATCTCTTAAAATTAATATTTTGTCTGCAAGATCTATGATTTCTTCTGTTTTATGAGTAATCATGATTGTCGTGACTTTACCTTCTTTTTTTAACTGTTGAATTGCATCAAGCACTTCGACAGTGCCGAGT
>NZ_JAHPYX010000114.1:0-9781 GCF_019058535.1 Candidatus Borrarchaeum sp. | reverse complement strand
CAAATGAAACTTTAAAGTTTTTTTATTTCATTTTTTTCAGTTAATATTTGAGTAGATGGTTTCAAGAGCAAATTGACGTGATTTCTGTTAATATCAATTTTAGGAAATTAAAAATAATTTTTTATAAGTTATGAATTGCATGAAAGAGGAGTTTGATGCAATTCAAAAACCAAAATAGGTAAAAGATAGTTTTTAACATTCCTTTTACAAAATATGGGGCAAAACTAACTAGAGTGGATAAAATATGAAGATCACCGTCTGCCAATTAAATAACAAACCTGATTTATTTACGAAAGACTGGAAAATGCTAAAGGCACATGTTCAACAAGAAAAAAGTAACCTAGTGCTACTGCCAGAAATGCCGTTCTATGAATGGTTTGCTGCTAGACCTGAGTTTAATAATGAACAATGGCAGGCTGCTATTCTAGCGCACGATGGATGGATGAAACGTCTTCATGAATTAAAATGCCCTTACGTACTTGGTACTAGACCGGTCAATGAGGGCGACAAACGCTACAACAAAGCATTTGTCTGGTCCGAAAATGACGAAATTATTGAGTTTCATCAAAAACATAATGTACCAGATCAAAAAGAATATTGGGAAGCCTCTTGGTACGATATTGGAACAAAAGACTATACAACTGTGTTATGTGGTGAAGCACGGATTGGCTTTGTAATCTGTACAGAAATTTGGTTCATGGAGCTTAGTAGGAGTTATTGTAAACAAGGTGCACATATTATTGTAAATCCACGTGCAACTAAAGTAATTACCAGAGATAAGTGGCTTGCTGCCGGAAGAGTCTCAGCAATGATTGGAGGGGCATATAATCTATCATCAAATCGTACTGGAGAAGATACTCAGAACAAAAATATAAGATTTGGAGGACAGGGTTGGATCATTGACCCTGAAGGTAACGTTCTGGGCGTAACTTCAGATCAAGAGCCCTTCATCACGCGAGAAATCGACCTAAAAATTGCTCAAGATGCAAAAAAAACGTATCCTAGATATGTAGCCGATTAATGGAAAGATGCACTGAAAATGAAGTTAAACGAAATATCATTTTTGAGCATCTGTCTTCAATTATTTTCTTCAACTAAATTCTTTCATTGGCATAAAAAATATGACAGTGGAATGTTCTTGACGAAATGATTAAAATTAAAAGAGAGGGCATCCTATTCACAGGCGAGGAATTCGAATGAATGAATCCCAACTGAAGAAATTCTTGATAGACAGTTGGAACGATGAGAAAGAAGCATCGATGTTGTATGAACAGATGGCTTCAAGTGAAACAGATCTGAAGAAGAAAAATGTTTACAAAAAACTAGCTGAAATTGAGAAAGGGCATGCCGAGTTACTAGAGATAGAAATGGAGAAGCTAGGAGTTGATACAACCAAACTAAAATTCAAGCCAAGATGGAGAACACGATTCCTTAGTCTTTTTGGAAGAATATTTGGTCATACGTCTCTTTTAAGAAGCCTTGTGAGAGGAGAAGATGAGGCTATAGCAGGCTATGCAAAGCATGCATCGGAAGCTATAGAAAAAGGACTCAAAGAGAATCTAAGTTCCATAGCAATAGACGAAAAAAGTCATTTTGCCGTGCTCTCTGAAATGAGTGGACAATTTGAAGATGATCCTATTGCAGGGGAAAGATGGCATCATGGTGGCGGTTCTATTCGTGACGCAATCTTCGGCATGAATGATGGATTATTATCAACATTCAGCCTTGTCGCTGGCGTTAGCGGTGCTGCAGTAGGAAATACCATAGTTTTACTTGCAGGTGTTGCTGGAGCGATTGCTGGAGCAATAAGTATGGCTGCAGGTGCATTTGTTTCAACACGTGCTGAAAAAGAAGTAATGGAAAAGCACCTTGAAATGGAAAAATACGAAATAACTGCAATGCCAGAGTTGGAAATGGAAGAGTTAGCTCTAAGATACGAATTGAAGGGTGTTGACCCAGAGCATGCTAGGGAGATGGCAAAACAGATTTTTACAGATAAAGGATCAGCCCTTGACACTATGGCACGTGAGGAATTAGGATTTGCTCCAGAGGAGTTAGGAAGCCCACTTAAAGCAGGAATAACTTCTGGTATCTTTTTTACGTTTGGTGCTCTTATCCCTATTGTTCCATGGATAATATTTCCTGGTATTTGGGCGTTCTACATTTCAATTATAATGAGCCTGGGAGGCTTTTTCTTCATTGGTATAGGCAGAACACTTGCGACCGGAAGAAACCCCTGGAAGAGCGGAATTGAGATGTTTTTGATCGGTACTGGTGCAGCGATAATTACATACATCATAGGTAGTCTGGTCGGTATTGCCATTTAAATTGTGAAATGAAGACATCATTTCTCTAATTGAAGACCAGCACGTCTCCATTCTCTCTTGCCGGCCTTAAAGTCGAAAGTTTTTTTATAGCCCATTTCTAAAAGCCTTTTAGCTGCTTTTGTGCTTTTTGGACAAGCATAACTAGCACAGTAAACAATAATTGTATCTTCTTGCGTAATTTGTTTTTCTAAAAGAGTATCTTCATTCAGATTATCAACTGGAATATTAATCGCTCCAGGTATATGACTCTCATTATAGCTATTTTCTGATAGAACATCTATAAGCTTAAAGTCCTGATCATTGGCTTGCATCTCAAGAAGTTTTTCAATCGAAATAAACCTTATTCTTGACAAAGTTATTACCTCTAAATATTAGTTATTTTGATTACATATGCCCTAAACAATAAAGTTTGTGATTTACGCAACGAGACCAATGGTATAAGCTCCCTGGTGGATACTAATTGATTGCGCAGACGCATAACTATAAAAAACAGAAAAGTCAAAAATGAGTTCAATTTTAGTTATTTTTCGCCCTAGATAATAGTAGGGAGGATAGAGTATTTTGAGTACAGAGTTTAGTATTGATTTGAATTTTCGTGTAGGAGGCGCAGCAGGACAGGGTGTACAATCTATCGGTGGGATTTTATCGAAAACTTTTGCACGCGGCGGCTATCATATCTTTACACATCAAGATTACGAATCCAGAATTCGTGGAGGACACAGTTTTTTTCATTTACGACTAAGTGACAAGCCTGTTTATACTGCACCCAATGAAGTCAACGTGCTCATCGCCTTAGACGATCGTACAATTGAAATTCATCAAGACGTAATGGTTCCGAACAGCGTTATCATTTGTGACAGACAGTTGAGAGAGGTAGACCCCGAGGTAGAACGTATCCATGATATTTTTGATGTCCCGTTAATGAATCTTGCAGTAGAGGCTGGGAACAAACTTTATGTGAACACTGTTGCCATGGGAGCCGCTCTAGGTCTGATTGAATTCGATTTCGATATTCTAACGGGCTTAATAACTGATGAGTTTAAGAAAAAAGGACAAACGATAATCGACGAAAACGTGAAAGCGGCAAGGTCAGGCTATGAGTTTACACAAAAAAATTACAAAGGAACTTGCTGCTATACCATCAAACCTAGAACTGCTCCAAAGAAAATGGTTTTGACTTCTAATGAAGCGGTTGGTCTTGGTGCTCTATTTGCAGGCTGTAAATTCGTAAGTGCTTACCCGATGACGCCTAGCACAAGCATTTGGGTTACCATGAAAGCGTTAGCCCATGATGACTTTGTTTTTGTACAAACAGAAGATGAACTTGCTTCAATAAATATGGCTCTTGGGGCGGCCTACGGAGGAGTTAGAACTATGACGACGACATCTGGTGGAGGCTTTGCCCTTATGAACGAAGGATTTAGTTTGGCGGGTGCTACAGAGACACCAATCGTTGTTGCATTGGTAAGTAGACCAGGACCCGCAACAGGTCTGCCTACCCGTACTGAACAAAGTGATTTAGAATATGTACTGCATGCAGGCCATGGTGAATTTCCCAGAGTTATTTTTGCGCCTAGTTGTCAAGAAGAGGCGTTTAGATTGACTGTGAAAGCGTTCAATATTGCTGAAAAATATCATGTGCCAGTAGTAATTCTTCAAGATCAACATTTAGCAGACTCTTATCGCTCAGTTGATCCTGCCGACTTCAGCATTGACGAAATAAAGATAGATAGAGGACCAATGGCCATTGATGAGCAATTAAAAGCAAGCATGGATTTCAAAACTCACCTCGTCACAGAGTCAGGTGTTTCTCCTAGAGCCTTTCCAGGGACAAAAGGAATTATTGTAGCCACTGCTGGAGATGAACATGATGAATATGGGCATATTATCGAAGACGCTGAAACACGAAATGAGCAACTGGAAAAACGAATGCGAAAATTAGATGCACTGATGAAAGAAATACAAGAACCTTTAATATATGGACCTGAAACGGCGGACATCTCTCTTATTGGGTGGGGATCAACCTATGGCGCCATCAGAGAAGCTGTAGATATACTAATCGAAGAAGGGATAATTACCAATATGATGCATGCCACTGAAGTATTTCCAGTTCATAAAGCAGTTGGGGACTTTGTTGCAAAAGCAAAGAGAAGTTTCGTAGTAGAAAATAACTATACTGGGCAGTACGCTAATATAATTCGAGCTTATACCGGTAAATTGCCAAGCGGTAGAATAAATAAATACGATGGGAGGCCGTTTGCCCCAGAAAACATAGTTGAAGAAATAAAAAGGAGGATGGTGGTTTAAATGGTCACACTTGAAGATTATGAATCTAGAGTAAAAGATATTGCTTGGTGTCCAGGGTGCGGAAACTTTCCGATCCTTGATGCTCTAAAACAGGCACTTGTTGAACTAAATCTAGAGCCGTGGCAAGTTGCAATGGTTTCTGGAATTGGTCAAAGTTCCAAACTGCCGCACTATCTGAGAGTTAGTGAATACAACGAACTTCATGGTCGTTTACTGCCAGCAGCTACAGGATTAAGCCTCGCAAATCACGAATTAGTTGTTATTGGAGTAGGTGGAGATGGAGATGGTTACGGCGAAGGCGGTAATCATTGGATAAATGCGATACGACGGAATCCGAATATGATGTATATGGTTACGAATAACCAAATCTACGGCCTTACAAAAGGACAGGCGTCCCCAACAACCGATTATGGGATGAAAACAAAAGATGAACCTGTTGGCATAAAAATACCTCCAATGAATCCATTAGCGATGGCAATCGCACTTGATTGCTCTTTCGTCGCGCGATCTTTCGCTGGCGATGTAGATTTTACAAAAGAAATCTTGAAAAAGGCGATTACACATAAGGGCTTTGCTTTTGTGGACATTTTACAACCCTGTGTTACTTGGAACAAACTCAATACTTACCAATGGTATCGTGAACGCGTGTATAAATTGGGCGACGACTATGATCCTACAGACAAGTTGGCTGCGTTTCAAAAATCTCAAGAATGGGGTGAAAAAATTCCTATTGGAGTGATCTCTCTTTTTAAAAGACCTATTCTAAAGGATGACTATGTACCTCTTCAAAAAGGGACGCTAGTGGATCTACAAAAAGCACATAACCCATCTCAGTTCAAGGATTTGCTGAAGAAGTTCTTTTAGCCAAAATCTCTTTTTTTCAATTTTCTTATGCTTTGAGAAATGGATTCACGAGAAATGCTTTTTCACTTCTTCTGCCATCAGAAGACCCAAGTTATCCATCTTATCCACAACTTCTTTCGCTTTGTGACTGAATTTCTCTCGTTCATTCTTATCAAAATATTTTTCTGCAAGTTGAACAACAGATTTCGGATCCGTGCTGTGATCGATATACTGCAATAGATATTGAACTGGTTTAGATTGTGTCCAGTATATTGCTGAAATTGCAGGTTTCAAAAGTACAAACGCTTCCATTAACATAGTCTCTGCTGCACCGATCACTAAATCTACATCAAGCACTGGACAATCCATTGTATTTTCTTCAATAAATATAACGCCAGGATATTTAGAAAATAGTTCTCGTTGTGATTCAGTTCTTGGAAATATTAAAAGTTCAGCGTTATGATCATTCGCTATGAGAAGATCAACAACTTGTTCCAGTATGGGGTTTTTTTCGGTATTAAAAAACGTTGCAAATTCAAATTCTGGTCGTATGAGTATCTTTAATTTATCGTGTGAAGAAGAGTTCTTTGCACTAAGTTGAGACCATTCATCTTTTAAAAATGCGGTATGAAAACCATTAAACCATGTAACTCTGTTGAGAGTTACTCCATTTTGCACCAGCTCGGGAGAATCATAAAAGCTAGGTACAAAAATTCTATTGGAGAGTGGAAAAACCATCCAATTAGTGTGATATTCCCGTTCATCATAAAAAACGGTCCATGCAGGGGTACCAAAACCAAATGCCGTTCTCACAGCACTTGGATCACGTTCAGTAATCAAAAGATTAGGTTTTTCTTTTTCAACAACATCAGCCAATAATGTCACACGTTCAGCGTATGCTTTTAATTTACCTTTTAGGCTTTTACCTCCGTGTTTTCCAATAGGAATGAAATCCATCTTTTTAGCAGATAGAATATCAATAATGTGATCGTGATCTCGACAAGTAATAAGAGTTTCAGAAAAATCGCCAAGGTGTTGTAAAATAGCGTCGACGAGATTACAATTAAAAGGAGTACCAATATCGAACCAAATCTTTGGATTACCCATTATTTACACCAAATTGTAAAACCATCGGTATATCATGCCATTTATAAGATAAACATATCGTATTGATTACTACTGAAAGTAGATGGGCATACAGATTAACGCATATTATATTTTTTGTTCCTTAATATTTTATCTTTTAAAATAATGTCTACTATTATAGAGAGCGCGCGCAATTAGAAATTAGTATTTTAAAAATGAAACGATAAGTAAGATACGCAAGATTGAAATTCTAATATAACAAATGAAGACAGAAATAAGACCACAAGAATTAGCAGGCTGGAATTATGACAGAAAAAGAAACGAAAGCTACTACTAATGACGAGGAAATTCTCAAAGTACTGGCGGAGAAGTCTAGAATAGAAGAGAAACATAGAAGGGAAAAAGCAACATTAATTAAGAAGATATGGCTCTCAAGACTACAATTAACTAGAGTTGGTGGCGCAATCCTCGTTACAAGTGCACTCTTGGCCATGATCTATGCCTTCGAAGCTTGGAACCCCATTTTAGAAATAATTGGTATTATGCTCTTTTTTACTGGTTTTTCTCTTCTTTTTTCAAGGATTGGAGATTCAATAAAAGGAGATGTTGTGGGAACAACTATCTTCGCTCCAATTAAGGTGATATATTCCATAGTAAAACAATTTGATGTGCAAGGATCTGAAATTTATTTACCACCAAATAAGGATGGCGAAAAGGGAAAAATGTTTTTACCTTTTAACCAAGATGATAAGGACATACCCAATTTTTACTCTGAAAACAAACTAATATTTCCTGGAAAAGGACTTATCATACCTTCGATGGGAGATAGTCTACTTGGGCTCATGGAAGAAGAACTTGCAATAGATTTTAGTAGAATTTCCACCGACTTTCTTTGCGAATATTTACCACCGCTTATGACTGAGGGCCTTGAAATAGCAGATATAGTGACCATTAGTCAGGAGTCAAATAACTTCTCTGTAAAGATAGAAGGTAACAGATTTGTAGCCGTATGTGAAGAAATCACAAAGAGCGATTTTGATTGTAAAAAGATTAGTTGTCCGCTGTGTGGCGCATTAGCAGGTATAATAGCAGAAGTCACAAAAAAACCTGTTCAAATGAAGAAAGAAGTCAATTTAACTAAGGCATCTTTAGAAATTGACTTTCAGCTAATTTCGTAATTCTTTGCCAATTTGAGTTTTAAAGAGAAACAGTTATTAAAGATAGCTTAATTAGATACTCAAAAGCCTTTAGGAAGTATTTTAATGCCATCAGGAATAGAAAATGTTCTGGTTACCGGAGGAGCAGGATTCATTGGATCATATATCGTGGACTTATTGATTGAAGAAGGTTATAACGTAATTATTTTTGATAATCTCGAAGAACAGGTTCACGGATCTAGACAAACTCCTCCTGAATATCTTAATTCTTCAGCAACGTTCCAAAAAAGAGATTTAAGAGTCCAAGAAGATCTTAATGAAATGCTTGATGATGTTGATGCCATATTTCATCAGGCAGCTGCAGTAGGTGTAGGACAGTCTATGTACCAAATTACAAAATATGTCCACTCTAATACCTTAGGAACAGCCAATCTTCTGGATATGCTCGTTAATAAAGAACATAATGTCAAGAAGTTAGTTGTTGCATCTTCCATGTCCATCTATGGAGAAGGACGATATACTTGTGAAGATTGCGGATTAGTTTCTCCAGAACTTCGTTCAAATGAGCAAATGAAAAGAAATGAATGGGAACTTCGTTGTCCTAAGTGTAACAAGATTGCAACGCCAGCACCTACTGATGAGAAAAAACCACTTAAGCCAACATCGATTTACGCGATGTCTAAAAGACATCAAGAGGAAATGTGTCTGCTGATTGGAAAGACTTACGGTATTCCCACTATTGCTCTTAGATATTTCAATGTTTATGGTCCTCGACAAGCACTTTCAAATCCGTATACAGGTGTCGCTGCAATCTTCTCAAGCAGAATCTTAAATGGAAATCAACCAATAATTTATGAAGACGGTAACATGAAACGTGATTTCGTACATGTTAAAGATATAGCAAAAGCAAACTTACTTGCCTTAAAAAGCATGAATGCAGCGTATAGAGCCTATAATATAGGAACTGGTACATATATCACAATAAAAGACTTGGCTAAGTTAATCTTGGAAATATATAATTCAGACATCTCACCAGTGATCTCTAAGAAATTCAGAATTGGAGATGTCAGGCATTGTTATGCTGATATCTCATTAGCACGAAAATATTTAGAATTCTCTCCAGAAATAGAATTAAAAGAAGGTCTTAAAGATTTGTTGCCATGGGTTAAGGGACTTGAAAAAGAAAAGGTAATCGACAAATTTGAAACTGCTGAAGCCGAACTAAAAAAGAAAGGACTCACAATCTAACACTGCATTCGCAATAACGAATGGTGTTTTAATGATAAGAATAAGGCGTAGGACGTTTCATCAGAAGACAACATACGTTATGTTAGGATTAGTTTTGTTAGCAACCCTTCTTATCAGAGTATATAACATCATTAGATTCCCAAACCTTAATTCTGCTTTTGATCCTTGGATTCACATTCAGGTTGCAGATAAACTAATAAATAGCGGAAAAATTGATTTGGAATATCACGGAGCAAATTTTGCGGTTCACATAATTCTTGCATACCTGAAGTTGCTAACGGGTACTTCTCTATTATCTGTTGCAAAATATAGTCCCATATTATTGGGCACAGTAGCTACACTAAGTGTTATGGTCTTTACACAAAAATTGACCAAAAGTTGTTCAATCGCAATTATCACAGGGATCTTTTTGGGGCTCGTTGCAGATAGATTTGTATTTGCTACAAACCTACTTTGGCCGGAAATGCTAGGGCTCATCTTCATGAATTTTTCACTATATCCATGGGTAGAGCATCTTTCCAGCAAAAAACCACTTAAGAAGTCAAGTTTTTCATTCGTGTTTTTTCTTCTCTTACTACTCACGCACCGTCTGACAGTGTTGATTTTCATTTTATTTCTAATTCCAATATCAATCGCTTTGCTAATTTGGCAAAAACAAAATATGATGTCAATTTTATTTGCAGTTTTCTGTGTCGGTTCATGGTATCTATGGATTACAAATGTTGACTCAGAGTTTTCTAGTCTTATAGAAAGAATGATTAGCCGTATTTCAAGAGTCACAGCAATATTCCCTGCATTACCTCTGATGGTAGT
>NZ_JAHPYX010000113.1:0-14719 GCF_019058535.1 Candidatus Borrarchaeum sp. | reverse complement strand
TGCTCTGTAAACGGTGGTTTAAACAGAGAGGAAACTCTCAGTGATCATCGTAGAGTACTGACTGATAACCTTGGCGAAGAGAACCTACTCCCCTGGTGTTGGGAGCGGCGGGACTTGCGAGTACCCGTTATTAAAACACCACCCGAGGTTGGGTACACCAACCCCTGTCTTCGCAGAAAGGGTTGTGTGAGCAACGCTCGACCTCAATTCATGTATCCCCCCAACAAGTTGAGGGGTCTTCTTGCGAGGTAGTTATAAAATGGTCTTCCTTTATCAAATCTCGATAGTTTCTCCAACACGAGGAACAAATGTTTCAACACCCTCCTTTAGCTCCTGAACTCTTTTACTGAAAGCAAACGCCTTTTCTTTCTCGCCATGTACCACTATAACCCTTTTCAGGCCTTCTATTTCTGAAAGAATGCGCATGAGCCCGGCCTGATCGGCATGTGCACTAAATTCAAAATGGTGTACTTTCGCGTTTATTTCTACTTTTTCACCGTCGATTTCTAATACACGTTCGCCTTCTTGAAGTTGACGACCTCGCGTTCCTTTTACCATGTATCCAGTAAGACAAATGAGGTTTCGTTCATCATCTCCTAACTCTTTGAGATAACGTATTACCGGACCGCCTTGTACCATCCCGCTTGTTGTGATAACAATAGCAGGTTGTTTTGTATTAATAAACTCGTCACGTTCAGAGGACGTTACTTCATGAAACATCTCAGATTCCCATGGTGACCTCTTAGTATATCTTATTTGTCGGCGAATTTCAGGACGAAGATATAGCCAATATAACTTGTAGATTTCGTTCATTTTTCTTATCATTCCATCGATATAAACTGGCACTTCAGGTAAGAATCCGCTTCTCATGTAGGCCTCGATGGAGAGCATCGCCTGTTGAGCTCGTCCTGCCGCAAAAGCTGGAATAATGACTTTTCCTTGCCTCTTTAATGTGTTCTTAACAGCGAGTGCAAATTCTTTTTCGGTCTTTTTAAGATTGGGTAAACGATCATTAGGGTCACCATAAGTAGATTCAATAATCACAGTCTCTGTTGGTAAGGTGCTATCAGCTTGGTGAAGTGTTCTTGTATGGCGCGCGTTTACATCACCTGTGTAAAGAACAGTGTGCCCATCTATTTCTAGCCAAACCATGGCGCTCCCTAGAAGATGCCCTGAACGATATAAGATCATTTGTGCATTCGATACATCTAAAGGTACTCTGAATCGGACATCAACGGCATGAGATCTCATAGCTTGAACATCTTCTGCCTCATATGGACTTTCTTCGTGAGCTCTAGAAAGACGAAGATAATCGAAAACTAGCAGTTCAGTCATATCTTGTGTCACAGGCGTGGCGTAAATCGGACATTTGTATCGTTTTATGAGTGCAGGAGCGTGCCCAGAGTGATCTAAATGTGCATGTGTTAAGATCACAGCGTCTGGAGTATCAGGTAGCGGAAGAGGGTATCTATTTTCATCAGAAGCACCTAAATGCACACCAGCATCAAGAACTAACTTTGTGTCTTTGCTTTCCACAAATACACACGATCTACCGACCTCTTGCGCTCCTCCTTGAAATGTAATGTTCATTAAATCAACAGCCTCCATTCTTACTTTAAATGGCTTCATATAAAACAGTAATGAGTTAAATGAAAAAGTCAATCACTTTTATTTGTCAACTATAATATAATTATTAAAGGGATATTTAGAAAAAAAGATTTAGATAAAAATCGACTTATCTAAGAAACCGTTAGTGTAGGGCATCTGCAACATCTTGAAAAAGGTATGCGTTAGATTCTTTAAGTAAGACTTTAGGAACAAGTAGATATCGATCTACCTGGAGACAAAGATCTATATCCCTTTCATATCCCAAGCGCTTCAATTTAGCGCCTTCTGCGGAATTCTTTATTAAATTGTTAATATTGTCTTTATTTCTTTCATAACTTTCTGATGCTAATTTCGCATCTTCATCAAGAATGCATCCCTTCTCACCCAATTTAGAAGCTATAAGTCCTGCAGCGAGCCAATCTTCGCATTCCTCTATTGGACCACATGCTATAAGTACTATATCCAAATTCGTTTGTTTTGCTATGGTATATGCTGTTGCAGATACAGCAGAGGCGTTTAAAAAACCACCAACTAGTATATGCTCTGAATTTCCCACACTGTGTATTATTCGAGTTCCGTTGGAAGTCGTAAGGACGAGAAATTTTTGAGAAACTGAATTTTCTAAGATTTCAATGGGTGAATTGCCATGATCAAATCCTGACACCTTTTTATAATCCCGTTCTCCAGCTAAGATACAGTTTTCAATGCGATCTTTCAAAAGCCATACTGTATCAAGATCTGGAGCTGCATATACTCCTTTTGCTCCTGCCGCTAAACTACAGGTAATCATAGTACCTGCACGGATAACATCTACAATAATATACACAGCGTTTTTCTTTTCCAATTCAATAGAATTTTCCATTCCGAATAAATGAACTTCAGGTTTCATTAAACGATTCACCTTTTTGTTTTATAAAATCACAAAAAAAGCGGATACTAAACGTGAATTTAATTGTGATTAACACTACGACGACGAGGAGGACGAGGATGACGACAAACTACTTAAAACTAATAATGTTGAAGAAATAGAAGTCAACCTCTTTGTTATCATATTATCACATCATCTTGTAAGGCAAGTACTACTGTCATCTTTTATAAAATTTTCTAAAGATACCTTTTCGAGATTTTATCTTAAAATATGATTTGCTGGAACACTTATTGCTACTATGTGGTATTAAAACAACATATTTTCTTCTTAAAGACACTCTTAGTATCATAAAAGTGTTTTATTTAAATAAAGCTTCAAAAAGTAATCTTTAAGAGCATTAAATAAACACCAAAATAAATTGAGGGGTAAATAGTGGATCCAGGCAGACCTTGGCTATGGTGAGCCTTACAAAAATTGCTTTATTGGAAACTCATTCAGCTTCAAGAAGTTTTCTTGCAAGATCAATCTTTTTCTCTTTTATTTTGCGGTGCTCTTTGATCCAACTCAATACGAACCCACACACACGCTCTTTACAGGGGCCGCATAGAGTTTCTCCGTTAACACATTCTTTATAAATTTGCTGCATTATTGTGTCATCTTCCACAAACAGATACATAGCTAGCATATAAATCATACATATTTCTGTTTGGCCGCCTAAACGTCTTTGCTCTTCTGCTGTTACACGTCCTCCAGTAAAAGCATTCATAAGTTTGTTTCTGATATCCTCAAGATCCTCACTTAAGTCGAAATAACTCATTGGATTTCGCTTACTCATCTTCGCGGAACCATCTAGTCCTGGCATAATTTTATGATAAGTGGCACTTGGTTCAATGAAATTTTTTAGTTTTCGTGCAATTTCCCTTGTTATTCTTAAGTGAGGGTCTTGATCTGCACCGACTGGTACAACTACGGGCTTTGGACCTCCAAAATCTTCTGTTTCGGGTAAGAGGATGTCGCCTATCTGTACCAACGCACTCATATACAGACCAAAAGTTATTCTCTCTCCATATATAGCCAACATTTGATTTGTCGTGACCTTTGAACCAGCCAAAAACGCGATGTCCGTCACGCGTTTCTCTGCTGATTGTCGCCAGATATAGCCTTTTTTCGGGGTGGGATCAAATCCAAGTGCCAATATGTCTGCTGTATTATCGATGGCACTATCTAACGCCTCATCGTACGGCAGTTGATTATCCATAAGGCTTTCTATGTCTGCTATTCCATAGAATGCCATAGCCCCATATTCCTTCTGATAATAAACAATCTCGCTCGCCGTCATCAAAGAGCCTAAATGAAACGCGCCCGTAGGTTTAATTCCACTCATAACAGCAAAGGGCTTTTTGGTGAGGATAGCATCTAAGATGACATCGAATCCGCGATGTCCAAAATTGATACCACGTCGCATAAATTTATTAGGTCTTGGAATTTGTTTTACCAATTCTTTAGAGAAAGGCTCAATTCCGAATTCTTCAATCAATTTTGTATAATCACTTATTGATGTCGTTCCCCAAGGATCTAATTTTGAAATTCTTACTCCTCCTAGTTGTTCTTTTGTCGGCTCCTGTTATAGTTTTTTTATCTTCCTAAAGATATGCATTCCACATTATCAGATATATGTCAATAGAAGAGTGATACAATCATTTTTGCTTTAAGAGAATTTCTATTTCAAATGCTAATTAGAATTGGGTTAAATATCCAGAACAAACTGTAAGCGAACATGAGACTCTTTTTTTTGTATTTGCATCTCAGCATAGGTGATTGCCTTAACTTCTGTTCCTTGTGAATGTTTATCTATATCGAACGCTTCACCCCAGACGTCTCCTGTAAGATACCATTCAGCATTTTTCAGTTCTATTTTGTGCACTTTAAACCTTGAAAATACTAAGCCATCCGCGTCAAACAAGACAATCAATGCTTCTAGCCATTCATATAAAAGAGCAAAAAGATCCTCGCCAGTTACAGTAACTGATCTCTTCTCTTTCGCCTCTACCTTTGATATTTCGGTCATAATCTCTGTTAGCGCTTGACCAGCGACTTCAAAAGTTTCTTCAAGTGAACTTCCGAGTACTTCAAATTTTACATCAGCAGTATGATCCAATATATTATAAGTCATAACAACACCTTGAGGAACTTCACTTCTTTAGGCGTATAATTTACGCATTTATCATTCTTGTTTGGTATACATCCCCTATTTTTTCTTCTTCGACATTTAATAACTCATTCAATTTCAACTGAAATTCATAAGTAATTATATACGTTTCACTCAGATGTGCTTTGAACCTTATAGGGACTCTAGCCATCAACAGAATGCTTATATAAGGACACGCTTCTCATAAAAAAGAATGTTTGGTATATGAACAGTTCTCCCCAGAAAATTGGAGGAATCAAATAAAGAGTTTCTTAATACTTGAATAAGATTTATTGTAATTATTGAATTTACGCGAGGTTATGAAATGCCATATCAAGGTCCATTAAACCAGATTTCGGAAAACATTTACGAAATTCCTATCAAACATAAACAAGGGATGAGAGTTCCAGGAAGAGTTTATGCTAGTCCTGAACTTCTAGAAAAAATGAAGGGTGATCTTACACTTACACAGTGTGTAAATGTAGCGCATCTACCAGGGATACAAAAGTTTGCGATTACCTTGCCCGATGGTCATCAGGGCTACGGCTTTCCTATTGGTGGTGTGGGTGCTACTGACGTAAATGAAGGAGGCGTTATTTCCCCTGGAGGCGTTGGCTATGATATTAACTGTGGTGTACGTCTACTTTGGACGACTCTTGAAAGAAAGGAGGTCGCGCCTAAGTTAGATGACCTCTTATCAACACTCTTTAGGACAGTCCCCTCTGGTGTTGGGAGGACGGGACAAATACGTTTTTCAAAAGGAGAATTAGATGAGGCATTACTTGGGGGAGTAAAATGGGCTGTTGAGCAAGGATATGGATGGCGTATAGATGCAAGTCATTGTGAAAGCCAAGGATCTCTTGAACACGCAAATCCTGACAAGATTAGTGAAAAAGCAAAAAGTCGTGGACAACCTCAATTAGGTACATTAGGTAGTGGAAATCATTTCCTTGAGCTTCAATATGTAGAGAAAATCTATGATGAACGCATAGCTAAAGCTTTTGGTATAACTAATGAAGGACAAGTCACAGTAATGATTCATACAGGATCACGTGGATTTGGACATCAAGTTTGTTCAGATTATCTTCGTGTTATGGAAAATGCAGTGAGAAAGTATAAAATAATGATTCCTGATAGAGAACTGGCATGTGCGCCTGGGACGAGTAGAGAAGGTGAAGATTATTTTGCCGCGATGGCATGTGCAGCTAACTTTGCATGGGCAAATAGACAGTTCATCACTCATTGGGTAAGAGAAGGATTTGATAAATGGTATAAAACAGACCCCGACGAACTTGGACTTCAACTTATTTATGATGTAGCACATAATATTTGCAAACAGGAACGTCATGTCATTGATGGTAAAACAAAATCACTGTTTGTTCATCGAAAAGGTGCAACACGAGCATTTCCAGCAGGTCACACCGATCTTCCGCAAGATTATAAACCTATTGGCCAGCCAGTAATTCTACCTGGCTCGATGGGTACGGCATCATATCTACTTTGTGGACAAGATACTGCAATGGAATATAGTTTCGGTAGTACTGCACATGGCGCTGGACGAGTTATGAGTAGATATAAGGCAAAAAAGAGATATTTCGGAGAGAAAGTTGCTAGTGATTTAAGGCAGAGAGGAATATTTGTATATGCCACAAGTAACAAAGTAATCGCAGAAGAGGCACCAGGGGCATATAAAGATATTAATCAAGTTGCCAAAGTCTCTAATGACGTAGGGATCGCATCTTTTGTTTGTAAATTACGTCCTATGGGTGTTGTAAAGGGATAACAAAACTCAAAAGTCCTAATTCCAATAATAAAACATTCTCAAGACCTTTTAATTCTAAAAATCAATAGTAGTTAATGCCATTCAAACTAGGGTTTTGGGATATATTTTCGAACAGTTGCAATTGAATTATCTGAAACTCCACTAGTTTTCATACTCTCTTCGTTTACCCATACTTCCATTTCTGGAGTATCTGCATTACTGTTTGCAGTAAAATAAAAACGCTTCTTTTTTGTAACAACAAGTTCTATTTCATCATCTTCGGCTATCCCAAGTTCTTCCATAAGAGTTGGATGAAGTAATGCCTTTTTGGGAGGAATATCCTTTAAGTATACACGTATACGCTTTTGTTGCACAGTTCAACCCTCGCTAATTTGTAGAATTAAACTACCTTAAATAATTATGTTATGAATAGTTATTGCAAGTTATCCAAAAGCTTGGTGAAAAACTGGTGTACAATGAACTCAACTATGAAGTCGTCAAAAGCCTTAAAGCATGGATAAAATTCATTTCAAAGGTTATTTTTGTCACTGATCGAAAAACTAAAACTGAATTTATCGTCTTTTTAATCGCTAAACTCATTTCTATCCAAACATTAGCGGATTTTGGCATTATTGATCCACAATGGCTTAAGAATTCGTGGAATTCCTTCAATAAAAAATTGTATTCGAACGGCAAACTTACTGTATTAAAGAAGTTTTTTGAACAAATTGATGTACTATTTAGGGAATATTTTCATCGTGATCTGTTTAAGTTAAATATTCTTGAATATATTGACGAGAACGAAGATAATATTGCAATCTTCTATCAAAACCTGCAATTAGTTCTGGGTCTTAACAATAGCCAAGATTCATCTAGCAAGCTTAAGGGCATAACACAATATAATTATCAACATATCAATGAAAATATCTTCGGAAAAGTCTATGAAAACTGCCTTACTGAGATACGTCACGAAGAGGGCGTCTACTATACTCCTTCACATATTGTGGAATTTATCGTTGAGAACACTGTAGGCGAGGTATTTGATCAATATCTCACAGAAATAGAGTTTCAGATGAATGAAAAAAACTTCGAAGAAATAACAAGATTACTTCATAAATTTGTATCATTAAAAGTCTTAGATCCTTCCTGTGGTTCAGGAGCTTTTCTCATTGAAGTTTTTCGAGTAATAGAAAAGAAATACTCGACGCTTAATCAATTAATTTCGAAACTTGAGACGAGATATTATTCATACAGAGGCTACAAACATAAATCTGGTGAAATGGAAATAAAAACTTCAAAAATTAATGAAATGAGAAATATTTTTGGAACACAAGACGAACACAAACTAATATTCAGTATTCCTATAAGACACCTATTTGGAATTGAATTGGATAAAACTGCTCTCAATATAGCCAAGATCAGTATCTTGCTAGAAACTATAAAACTAGCTTCATCACAACCTGGATTGGAAGAAAGTCTAAGAGAAGGTGGTCATCAGTTTTCTTATTTGGAAATGAATTTTATACATGGTAATACTGTTGTAGGGCTTCCTAATGAACATATTATTAAACATCTAAAACAAAAGAAATTAGAGATCCGCCAACTTTTTGAGGTAAGGAATTCATATCTTGCTAATTTTGAAAATCCAAGACCTCTAGTAGACATAGAATGCGTTAAATCAAGTCTAAGAAAAGAACTAGATGAATGTTTCCAAAGATATCTTGAAAATCTGAATTTAACTTCAGATATTTTGGAGGATACAATTCCATTATATTGGGCTCTTGAGTTTTGGTATGTTTTTTTCGATCAAGAGGGAATCACTTTAAGCGAGGGTGATTCAGGTTTTGACATTGTTATAGGTAATCCGCCTTATATCGATTCTGAGACAATGACGAAGATGAGTCCCAATATCAGACATTATTGTGCAAAACAATATGTAAGCGCGTCTGGCAATTGGGATTTATTCTGTGTATTTATCGAAAAGGGAATTACACATACTAAGAACGATGGATATTTTAGCTATATTATCCCAAATAAGCTTCTCGCTGCTGAGTATAGCTTAGAAACACAGAAAATACTTGAAAAATATGCTCTCAAGAGGATAAGTGATTATTCAAGAACGAAAGTTTTTGAGTCAGATACAAGTGTGTATCCCATTGTGATTGTTTTACAAAAATCATCTCCTAAGAGCAATGATATTATCCAAGTAGAGATTATTGAAGAGTCAGAAGAAAACGAACTCAAATTATCCTCTGAAAACCAAATTACTGTGGAAACGTTTAGGGAACTTCCAAAAGGTTTGTGGTCTCCTTTAGTTAGAGAAAACTTTCCATTTATTCAAAAGGTTTTGAACATTTCCAACGCTCTTCTTCAACATAGTAAAATTGTTGGAGCTGCCTCTGTTTCAGAGGCGTATAAAATAAAAGAAATTTTAAAGGAAACCTCAGAAAGCGAATTTAATCAAAGTAATTTAGCGTTTATAAACACAGGAACCATAGATCGTTATAATGTACTTTGGGGACTTCTACCAACAAGGTATATTAAAAAAACTTATAGCAAACCTATTGTCAGACGTAGCGATCTTAGAAATATCTCAGAAAAGAGATTAAATGAATCAACTTCTCAAAAAATCATTATTGCTGGAATGACACTAAGACTTGAAGCAATATATGACCTAGGCTATCTGGTGGCTGGAAAATCAACTATTCTCGTGCTCCCAAAAGACTTAGACTTGAAATTTTTGATAGCGTGTATTAATAGCAAACTGATTAGTTTTATTTATAGAGAACTTTTTGAATCACTGTCATTGCATGGGAGATATCTTCGTATCGGTCCCCCTCAAATTTCACGCATTCCCATTCGCCGCATCAATTTTTCCACAGCAACAAACACCCGTAAGGCTCTTTTTGAAGAAGCAAAAAAACTCTATAAAAAATATCTAGTAACTAAAGATTACAACATAATCAGCGATTTCATCGAAGATCGTCTACCAAAAGACAAAAAGGGTGATCTAATCATCGAAAATGAAGAAAGTGACATTATTTATGACATCTTAATTTATTTAGCTGAACAGATAATAGAGCTGAACAAACAGAAAAATGAAGTAATTACAGAATTCATCGAATGGTTCGAAAAGGAACTAGATACGAAAATTGAGAATATGATTCACAAAAAGAAGTTGATATTTTATTATGATCTTGATTGTAATGAGTTTCTAGACGTTCTGGGAAAAAATCAAGCTCAAATTCCCATAATACTCTCAGATAGGGCAGTTCAAGATAGTCTAAGGAAAGTGTTTGAAAAAAACCTTGCGATACTTTCCCCTCTGATAAATAAACTCAAATTAGTTGATGAACTCATTGACCAAGTCGTTTACAAACTCTATGGGTTAACTGATGAAGAAATTGAGACAGTGGACACTACTATTCCACGTTAAGGTAAAAAGACGTTTTTTTTGTAAGGTAAACATACTCAGTCAAAAGAATTTAAGTTAGGCTTATTTCTTAGAACGCGATTTCTTTTCTTGAATGCGAGTTCTCAATTTTTTAATACCAAGTGCAATCTTTTGGAGTGCTTTGCTCTTTGTATCCTTCTTACTGATTTTTACATAGCCTGGATCTTCCCACCATGCCCTGGAGTAATATGCGGAAGAATTTACGATAGGCTCATATTTGAATGCTTGAGCAACAAGATATATTTCCCGAACTGTTGGGTTCTCAACCGCAATCTTCCGTGAGATTTTACGCCCTTGATTTCTTGTTTTTAAGGCATTAATGTAAGCCGGCCAAATTGTATAAGCATCGTCTTTCATGAAAACTCCTCAATGATTATGTTATTTATAAATTAAAATCATAGCTCTTATATTTTTAATACAAGATTTTTTAAGTTTAAGCTATTCATTTTGATGCTATGATATCTTTTACACCCAGTTCTCGCCCGCCAATAATTTCAGTGTGGGTATCACCACACTTGGGACATTTTAAAGATGACATAAGAAGGTTTTGTAGTGGGTCATCTTCTATTGGAGGGCTCTCTCCTTCATAACCGCATTTCTTGCAACGAATTCTTCCTGGCATTCTCGTTATATTAATCTTAGCATCTTCCGCGATGGTATCTTTCGAAGTAATTTCTAGTGTAAATCTCAGACGATCTTCGCTGACAACTGTCAGATCGCCAATCTCCACGTTAATTTCTAAGATTTTCTTCGCATCATATTCTTTTGCAGCCTTAAGAACAGTTTCGATGATGGAAACAGCTAAACTGAGTTCATGCATCTTTTATGACTCCTTTAATTAAACATTGCATAATTATGTTATTTACGTATTCCATTCTTTGTGCGCAATAATACCTCCGAATGAAACAAATCCTCCTCCAATAATGGCCAATATCAAAGCAATTGTGTCCATAAGATTAAATCGAGACTGACTATAGACAACACTCCATATGAAAACATCTAAAACAACAAAGCCGAATGCCATGAGACTCAAAGTGGATGCAGCTGACGTTTCACCCAGATATCGTGAGGGTTGTAAATATCTAGTGTGAAATACTGCCATATCCATATCTGTTGCTGCAGCATATGTTGCAATAGCTGCCAAAAAGTTTGGTATCAACGTGAAGATAATACCTGGGCTTTCTGGATAATAAAAGAAGGTTGTAATCCAGCTTATAAATAAAGCACCAGTGGCGATTATTAGGATTTGCGTAGCTTTCGTGAAGTCAATTTCAGTCATAATATCTTCTCTTATTATCGCAAAACTCACAGCGTTTCATTTTTATATATTCTGTTCGTGATGTTTCGAAAAATGTGCGTTTATTCGTTTCTTAATTCCATTAAGATGCCCTAGCCCAATTACAGCGACTATTTTCTTTTCAGGGAATGTATTAAGCAATGAAATTATGCGTTTTGAAATATAGGCATCCCTTTCTTGAATTAAGATTCTTGAAATACCTGGAAATTTTTTATGCAGAGTGCCCATGAACTCTGGAAGGATGTCATTCGGATTTGTCTCCAAGTCTAAAAGAGAATAACTGATATCTTTCTCAGCCCCAAGGATGCCCTTTACGAGTTCTATTATCAATCGATTCTTCTCAAGACCTACTGATTGAAAACGTTGAAGGGTAATCGGAAGTGGTTGGTCAACAAAAAAGATTTTTGAACCAGTTTCCTTTGCTGATTTGATAGCAACAAGCATTTCCTCACCTGGGATGACACCAAATTCTTCGCCAAGCCCTTGTTCAAGGTGAGAAATTAACCAGACCATCAAATTTGTCGAGAAACTCCCTTGGCGCGCAGATAACAGGAGTTCACCAAAACTTAAGGTTGCTTTAGGCTGTTCTAATAATGCCTCATATCGTCCTTGATCAAGTTCAACTGCGACAATTTCTGGTTTTTTTTCAAGGATCAAATCACGAACTCGCCGTTTACTCTCAGGACTGACATGAATAGTACCAACAAGAAACAGCCTATCAAAAAGTACTTCGATTTGCATTAACTATTCCGACTCCCAGCGATAACTTTCTTCTGGATCCCAGCTATAACTGTCGAATATATGCTCCAGACCACCAGCGAGATCGTTCATACCATCCATCGTTACAGAAGATACAGGGATTACCTCTCCGATGTATCCCTGCATTTTGAGAGCATTGAGAAGCGTTACATTTAATTCTCTTTGCTGCCCTCTCGTAGAGATTTCCAAGGCATCCGCAAGAACTACTGGATCATTCCATCTACAAATCCGTTCTATTTCCTCTTCTGATATCAAGTCTGTCTTTGAGAGCACGGTAATATGGGGGACTGGAAAACGCACCTTTAATGATGCGCCAAGGAGCACCATTGATACGAAACTGGCAGGCGTTTTTGCAAGTAAAGCATCGATTAAATGAACGACAACGCTGTTTTTACTTAATGCAGTCACAAATAACAAACCTGCGCTTCTATAAGCAAAAATCTCCATTTGACCGACAGTATCAACAACAATATAATCTGCATCGAAGCTCTCGATCTCTTTTTTGATGTCGTCAATTTTTGTAACCAAGATATCGGACGCTGCGATGAGTGCACCGTTCGGTCCTAGACCATATTGTTCTATAATCTGCTCTAAGTTTACATAATCTCTCACATCAACTTCTGGAGTGTATGGCAATTGACGCACTCCAGGATCCATATTCACTCGAACGACTCTCCAGCCTTCATCAAACAATAGTCCTGATAATTTCAAAGTCAGAGCAGATTTTCCACTCCCAGCAGTTCCAAGAATGTAAACAATATGAGATGAATCTGATTCCATGCGATATATCTCCCAAGAACATCTTGTTAAACAATAATCATTATTTTGCAATCAATTACTAAAAGGGCGTTAAATATTTGCACTTATCACAGAACTTTCTATCCAGATAACAATGAACTTTCATAGAATAGAAAAATTTTCTAATACTACATGTAAATATATACGATTAAAGACGAAGACACATTAATCAACATATTTGTATATTATATAATAAACCCGCGAAGTGATATCACTCATCATCAAGTAGAGTTATTGCAGGCAGTATGTGATGAATCAACTACTCCTCTCTGTCGGAAGGACTGAGTCTCCTTCGGTGATTTAAGATGAATATAAGAGTTTCTTCTGTGCGTGGTAAAAAGGTATATACCTCTGTAGGAAAGTATCTTGGACATGTTAATAGCTTGAAATTTGATATACAAAGGAATAAAATTGCTTCGCTTTTAGTCAAAATCGATAGACGCATAAAAAGATTGCAATCTCGTGTTGTTTCAATCCCATATGATTGGGTAACTGCCGTCGGAGATATCGTGATTATTGATAAAAAACTGTCAGCTTCTTGGAGTAAAAATAAAGAATCTAATATTCAAAACAAAGATTTTGTTGAATTATAGATATTAAGAGAACAATATCCACAGATATTGTTGAAAAAAGTCTCATTTTGAAAAATATTAATGCTACTGCATACACATTGCACTAGATCTTGTCAATATGATCGATTTCTATTCTGTGAATATAGTTTCCTCTGACAAGACAACGATATAATCTGCAGCATTTTCTAATGTTTCACTAAACCCTTCTGTTCTCCCAAGCACGACCGTTTCCTTACCTAATTCCTTTGCTTTAATGAAAATCGGAAGAAAATTAATATCAGATGTCCAAAAAGCAACTATTTCAAGTTCATCACTGTAAATTAAGTCCATGGCTTCAATCGACATGTAGACATCTATATCTCCAGGTACAACAATTGGTAGGTATCCTTTCGTCAATATTTTGTCAATATAGGTATCTGGTAACTGTTGATCGAGAATTACTTTCGCAATTCGTAAATCACCAATTGATGCAATAGTTTCATCAATTTTTTCTAGATCTTCCTCAATATTTTCTACAAAAAGATTAGAACCATCGATCAAAAGACCAAGTTTCTCTTTTTTTACATCTTTCTTTCTACGAAGTACCCTTCCAACTCTGCGAAGAACACTCAAACTGTCACCTTCCTAGCAACATATGTACATTGAACATAACATTGTATATGACTTTTGATATAAGATTTCTCGATAGTTTCACCTATGCGAGTATCTTCTTTCTTTAAAAATGCAGTGATCTATCACTCATTGAATTAGTGGACTTAATATTCATTGCTGAATTGTTTGACTTGGAATAGTGCATTTCATATTGCTAAAGTCAATATAACTGCAAAGGGATTATATTTGCGAATCAGGCATAGTGCACCTAACTAAAAGCACCTAAACGTCTAAAATGGAAATCTTTATGAGTGCACCCAGCGATGTAGGTGTACATTTATTTCATAGATTATATGAATATTTATATCTATTTGTCAGGACATCTTCTCTACAACGAATATCATCTATATCAGTCCATTCTCACCAATATTAAAAGATAAGAAACTTCGACAGTGAAAAGGTGAGTACTAGTGAATTTGATTTCTCCCATCTACAAACTTTACAAAGCGTGGTTAAAAAGACAGATCAAAAATGGAGATGAAACCCGGCAACCTCCGCACCACATTGGTATAATACTAGACGGAAATAGACGATTCGCGCGTGAAAAGGGATTGGATGTCTGGATGGGGCATCAATTTGGTGCTGCCAAAATAAATGCAGTTCTTGATTGGTGTTGGGAGGCTGGCATTAAGATTGTAACCATTTATTCCTTTTCGACAGAAAACTTTTCGCGACCCTTACAAGAAGTCGCTGAAATTATGAAAATTGCTATTCAAAAGTTTTAAGAAATTCTTACTAATCCGAAAATCCACTCACGTGAGG
>NZ_JAHPYX010000112.1:0-5184 GCF_019058535.1 Candidatus Borrarchaeum sp. | reverse complement strand
ATATTAAGCAGGATATTAAGCACAAACTGGTGCATTACCTGCAAGAGAACTATGGGGTGGTCTGTTACCAAGATGAGACTGTCAAGGCCTGGCAACGCATATGGGGCAAGAAAATCCTATCAACCGCTATCGGAGGGATCATACGCACACTTGAAACAAAGGTGCATACTCCGATCCAAGTCGATAAGTGGTTTCCTTCCACCAAAACCTGTTCGCGCTGCGGAAATATCCGCGACATAGGACTGGATGAACGAATCTATGTTTGCCCGGTCTGTGGGTTGGTAATGGACCGAGATCATAATTCAAGTGTTAACCTCGAGCACGAAGGATTAACACAGCTGCTACCTACGGGACGTAGGGATGTTAAACCTGTGGAGACTGAATCCTCTACTGTGACATCGCTGGAATACTTAAATGGTATTCCCTATGTCACCGCAAGTTCGGTCGGCGAAGCAGGAAGCCTCATCGCTTTAGCGTGAGGTAGTTCACTCTCAATGTTGGGAATAATGATAGAGCAGAAACTTCCCTTTGAAAAACTCAAAGCGTCAAATTAGCGGCAAAAGTCCTAGAATAACCGCTATTAATCCTATAATAACACAAAAGTAGGCAAAATTGACCTTTTTAGCAATTACTAAAAGAAAATCCATGCTAAGTAAACCAAAGACAAATGCTACACCGATCATTATTATTAATACATAGATGGAAATGCCTGCCAATTTAGGGACGCCTGAAATTAACAAATCGAAGATAAATGCCCCAAGAATCACAGGAACACTCATAAGAAAACTATATTTCAGACAATTTTCTTGCTCAATTTTCCTCCCTAGAAGGGTAGCAACTGTAGTTCCAGAGCGACTTATTCCAGGAAGGATACTAAACCCTTGAATCAATCCTAAAAGAATTATTTCCTGAAGTGTAAGATCTGTAGCAGGTCGATATTCACGGATATTCCTAAAGAAATAAAGGATGATACCTGTAACAATAAGGAATATGCCAATCAAAGCCGAAATGATATCCCCGTAGATTGGGTTAAATAGTTCATTTAGAAGAAGATAAAGTGGAATCGCTGTTACCCCAGTGGCCAAAGTTGCGATAATTAGAAATCTTCTAAGATAACTGAATTCGGCTGTTTTAGAAAATATTACATTAAAATACTCTGAGCGATATTTTAGAAGTGCTGATCCAGCTGTTCCAAGATGTAACCAAATAATTAGTGACAATATTGTTGATAGTTCGGTAATATTGAATACGTGAAGCATAACAAGCGTGATTTGTCCTTCCGAACTAATTGGTAACCATTCTAGCAGCCCTTGTAGTATTGCAATAAGAATAAATTGCAAAAAACTCAAATAAATCACATCTCCCGACCCAAGCCCCTACCCTTTAGGGTGGGGTAATTGACGTTCCTGCTTATTCTTTGGTCTATATAGTAGCAACTGGTTTTTTTGGATATTATAACTGAATTGATGACTAAACTCTTTTATGATTATTCAAATGTAGTTCACCGAAGTTAGTCTTTTTTTGAGTTGTAGAGTTAGGTAAATTAGGTAAATTTTTAAAGTACTTGGCAATAAAGCAGTTAGAATCGTACACCAAAGAGAACTATTTATAGGGATCTGGGGGTAGTTTATCACTTGACATACAATCCAAACGCAGATTATTCTACTAGCGAAAGAAAAGCATTAGATATAATAAATGATCAAATGAGAGAAGTAGTTCTAGCAGTAAAAGAACTACGCGGACTTATAGAAGCTTGGGCAGTGGGTAATACATCAGAAATGGATGAAACTTACAAGAATTTAAATCAACTAGAGACGTCTGCTGACGAAATTAGGATTTCGTTACTTAGTGAAGTTTCCAGAGCAGGACCAGGCCTTTTATTGAAGGAAGACATACTTCGTTTTTTAGTCATAGATAAAATAGTGGATACCGCAGTTGGTGGGGCATTCTATATATCCACCTTAAAGGATTGGCAGATTCCATCAGAGCTTTCAGAAAAAATCCTAGATTTAGTAGATATTTGCATTGCAGCGGTAACACATTTGAAATCCGCCATTTATAATGTCATTTCGAACCCAGAAAACGCACTAAACTTCGCCAGAGAAATTGATATCCTAGAGAAACAAATTGATAAACTCTATAGACCCTTAATAGTTCAGATTACTGAACTAAATGATGATTTATGTATAATTATGGCTCTAAGAGAGCTCGTTCTTAGAATTGATGAAATCGCAGATATTGGATTAGAAATAGCGGATGCTGTAAGAATGCTAGCCCTCACACGTTAAAAAATGAGTGTATCTTTGCAGAATTATAAAGAATTTCGCTTTATGTCTAGCATTTCTTGTATTTTGTTAAGCGAACTATTTTAAACTAGATAAGAACAAAATCACATTTTTAGAGGCGTTTAAAATGAATGAATCCGAGAATCAAATTGACATTCAAAAAGAAGAAGAAGGAGAAGAAGAAGAAGGAGAAGAAGAAGAAGAAGAAGTTATAACAGAAGAGGATCTTGAAGCTGAATTACTTGAAGATAGAATAATTGTTTGGAATCCAAAAGTTGGTTCTTGGTTGTACAAGCATGGATATTATGGAAAGCCGGTTGGAATACGAAAGCCGAAGCATTTCAATTTTACACGACCTCTTGAGTTGTCCTTGCTCGAATCTACTTATCTTTTGTCAATAAATAAATTAAGAATCAAGAGGGCAATTTCCAACAAACCAATATCATATGAAGAGTTAAAAAGAATTGGTGAACTGCATTACGATCGATTTACTGAGAAATTTCTAGTTTATACTGATCTCAGGAAGAAAGGTTATGTTGTGCGACCCGGGCTTAAATTCGGTGCAGATTTTGCAATTTACGAACATGGCCCAGGCATTGACCATTCTCCACTTATTGTCCATGTTTTGTCAAGAGGTGTTGAACTTTCTCCCATTGAACTTGTTCGAGCAGGTCGTCTTGCCACAACAGTTAGGAAAAAATTTACCATTGCAACAGTCCCGCCCGACGGTACGCCTAGATACTTTATGTTTTCATGGTTCAAGCCTTGATGTCAATGTTAATTGTTTTTGAGAAATGATCTAATCGTGAGTGCAATATTTTATTTACGTGCGGTGAAAAATACCATAAGTGTATTAATTTGCAAATCATATTGGTTCCTGACTGATCCACACACATATAAAATATGTTTACTGTGGTGAAAAACATCACAAAAGAAATATAATTTGGTAATGATAATTTCTCTTTAGCAAATTCCATTAATTAATAAACGAGTTTATTAGGTTTATATTGCCACTTGGAATTGCATATGAAACTAATGCGTGTTTAATTATATTCGGCGAGGTTTGAAAAAATGGGTGAATACATAGACGATTTATTTAGTGAGATTCAGACTAGCCCCTCAAAGATGGAAGAGGTGGTTCAGGCAATTAATACCATTCTTGAGAATTTCATTAACGTTGTGTTCAAGGCTGTTGAGAGTCTTAGTAATGAAGTTGCAGGAATTAAATCAGAATTTAGACAATCGCTCAATAATCTGAACACTAAAATGCAATCAATAGAAGGCAGGATGTCGTTAATGAGAACAGCAGGTCCAGCAGCACCAATGGGACCAACATCAACTGGTTTACCACCACCTACGACACCAGGTCCTTCAGAGCCTTTTCTCACTCCCCCTCCTACGGCAGCAGGTCCTGGAGGTCCTGGAGGACCAGAATCCCCACCACCGGTAACTGGAGCTACACTACGCATGCAACTCAACTCAGAGTTAAAAAAAGCCTTTTCAAGAATAAAAGGCGGCGGCGCAGAGGAATAGAATTCCTTTATGAGATCAATTTTCTTTTTTCAATTTCTTAAGTGCAATTTCTACATATGTTGTATCGATACGATCTTTTTCCGAAAATCCAAGCCGTTTTGCATAATTCATCAGATCCTTTTCGAGTTCAATAACACTAATATCTTCAGGTAGTTCACTTTCTAAACTAACCTGTAAGAATGATCCCATAGGGATTTCTTTGTCTTCATGTAATAATGTTACTTTCTCATCGAACTCAATTTCAATTTCACTTTCAGCAATTCTATATCGTGTTCGCACTTTACGAAATGCCACCAGAACTTCATATCCTAATTTTTCTAAAATGGTACGTAAATCTTCTGCTTGATCTACAGGAATATCTATCGAATGATCCTCGCGTAAGTCAGTTTCTCTAGTTGGTCTAGATCCTTTCCAAGTCCATTGGCAGTAACTTAATTCCTGTAATGGTGTATATTCTAATCTAATTCTTAGCCGTTCATCGTTTGTGTACAGTTTTCTTTGTCCGACAACATCGTAGTAATAATCAAATTGTATTACATCTTTTGTTTGCTCAAAACCAAATTTATGAAGTTGTCCCTTTATTTCCTTAATTTTTCCGTTAGCAGCAAGCTTAATCTCGAATTCTTTGAAAGTCATTTTAATCACTTTGTCAAATAATATTGCAGTTTTTCAACTGATTTTTCTAGTATCAAGGTTCTGAAATCAGGATTTCTTTTTTAATGGAGAACGATGACGATATATCTAATAAATATGTATTAAGCACAAGTCTGTATTTGTTTTAAGATGCTAACCAAAGGATTATTTGGAGGTTTTATATGTCTAAAAGAAAGGTTCATCGAGTTTCCATAAATGATGTAGTATTTGCTACGGATAAAAATAATCCACCTGTGCTACATATTTCATCGGGAGACACAGTCATCTTTGAGTGCAAGGACGCATTTAATCAAGGAATACAAAGTTCCACCGATTTACCGACAGATTTGGACTTCGAAAGGGTAAATCCTGCAACGGGTCCCGTTTATATTGAAGGAGCAGAACCTGGTGACACGTTAGAGGTGCATATAGAGAAAATCGAGATGGCGGCTCAAGGAGCCTGTTGCATAGTTCCTGGCTTTGGTTTTCTTGCTCCAGAATTTCCTGATGCATGGACAAAGATAATTCCTATTAAAAACGGTTATGCTGAGTTTGGCAAAGGAATACGAATCCCGATTGATCCCTTTCCAGGAACCTTAGTAGTAGCCCCTCCTGGTGAAGGCGAAGGTACGTTGGTTCCTAAAGATCATGGAGGAAACATGGATACGAAAGCGATTAAAGAAGGAACTGTGCTTTACTTACCTGTTTTCGTTCCTGGGGCGCTATTCGGAGT
>NZ_JAHPYX010000111.1:0-10518 GCF_019058535.1 Candidatus Borrarchaeum sp. | reverse complement strand
TTGCAGGATTAGAACCAGCAGCACTTGTAATTGGTTGGATGGTTGGACTTCATGCAATAATTGGAATCGGTGAGGCAGTAATTTCAATGGCAATTGTTGCATACACAACAAAAGTACGCCCTGATCTTCTAGAGTTGACACATTTCGAATTGGCACCTGGAGTTATGACATCCGAATGAGGTGAAAATAATGGCTGCAACTACTAAAGAAGGTTTTACAATTCCTAGATACGTGATATTGTCACTGATAGTAGCATTTGTAATCATGGCTGTATTTGCATTTATAGCCTCAGAAAATCCAGATGGTCTTGAGAGAATGTTCGAAGCAGTCGGCGTGGAAGGTGCAGAGGGCGGCTTTTTATCGTTTGGTGAAGGGTTCGCGGCTGATCTTCTAACTATGGCGGTCGGTATGGTTAGTGTGTTCGCAATCATCATTGTGATAATGCTGGCAGTTCGGTATCTAAAAAGAAGCTGAATTTTTTTCTTACTTATATGTAAGTTTCACAATCTTTTTTTTATACTTGTTATATTCACGACACCATAAGTTGTTAGAAGAATTTCTCTCCCACTGGAGATCTTAGTTATGAAAGGGCACTACTTTACGTTACCTTTTAGAAAATTTAGTGAGGAAAGTCCTCCACAGTTATCACCTGCAGCGAAAGTTGTACTCATGATTGCATTTGCAGTCGCAGTTGTCGCAAACACAGATTTCGTCATAATTTTTTTGACTTTCATTTGCGCATTAGTTATCGCAAAGTCACTACAAGGGCGAATTCTTCATGCCATAGAGCATTCATGGGTGGCAATTCCTGTGCTGTTTTCCCTCGGAATCTTTAACACGTTTTCAAAAGGGTCTCCTGATGCAATTATCACTACATTTCAACTTTTAGGGTTCACGGTAAATGTCTACCAAGAAGGATTGCGATTTTTTGCCCTGATAATGCTTAGAGGGATCTGTGCGGTTTTGATAATCACAACATTTACGTCCTCGATGACCATGCAAGAGTTTGTGGACGGGTTAAGAGATATTCGTCTGCCGGAAACAATGGTATCAATGATAATGCTCATCTTACGTTACGCACCTCTTATCTTTGAGGAAGCGGCAACTGTTAGAACGGCTCAGACTCTAAGAGGGTTACATTTGGGTACAAAAAAGTCACGTTTTGCGGCGGCGGCGGCAATGTTAGGTATGATCTTCATTCGCTCATATGATAGAGGGCTTGCAGTTTATGAGGCGATGTCCCTTCGAGGACTTAAAAGCAAGATACAATTCAGAAAAACTAGATTAAAGAAAAAAGAATATGCATTATTAGCAACTTGCATTGTTCTTTGTATAGTAATTTGGATTATAATAGAACTATGGCTTCCGATTGACATCGAGAGTTACATTATCACATGGATTTGGAGGAGTATTAGTGGATTACTCAGTGGCAGTGGAGTTTAAGGACGTTTCATTTCAATATCAACATGGTTCAAAAGGATTTCTAATGGAAGATATTAGTTTTTCAGTTCCTCAAGGAACTAAATTTGCCATCGCAGGTCCAAATGGGGCTGGAAAAACAACGCTTTTGAAAATGATTGTAGGATTAAATACCCCAATTAAAGGAGAGGTACGTGTTTTCGATAAGATTGTTAATAAAGAAAATTTTGATGAAATTAGAAGAGAGGTCGGATTTGTTTTTCAAAATCCGGATAATCAAGTCTTTGCTACGACTTGTTTTGAAGATGTGGCCTTTGGGCCTAGAAATTTAGGACTTCCAGAAAATGAAGTTGAAGAAATTGTATATGATGCTCTTAGGAAAATGGGAATGGAAGAATGGAAAGACTATTCTCCATTTAACTTAAGTTTCGGTCAAAAGAAGAGGGTCGCAATTGCAGGCGTTTTAGCCATGGATCCAAAAATGCTAATATTTGATGAACCCTATGCAAATCTCGATTTACCGACAACAATAGCGCTAATTAAACTTCTAAACGAGATTACACAAGAAAAAGAATTGGCTATTTTATTTGCATCTCATGATCAACGATTTCATAAATGGTCAGAAAACTTACTTGTTCTAAATAGAGGGAAAATGATCTTCTGTGGACCTACCGTTGAGGGATTGCAGAACGAAATAGTGAAAGAGGCTTTAGGAGATCCCTCAGAGTTAGATGAACTATTAGGAACTCTCTAAGTTTTAAAAAGTGGAGATTGCCTCTAGGTCACGATTATTTACCATATCTTCACTCTTCGATTTTTGTAAAGAATTCACAATATTGATCTCCTGCACACATTCCTTTAAGTCGTTTAATTGTAGCCTTTGGATTCATGGCCTTTTCAATAATATTACTGTAGATTGTGCACCAGTTGCAGATATCCTTGGGATCTGTTGTGCTCCATGGACAGTTAGTGATTTTAGTTTTCGTGTATGTTTCACTCAATTCAAGATAAGTAGCTTCAACACCAGTCAGCTCCCAATAAATGTTCCACCACTTATTCATTGCTTCCATATCGTTGCCCTCGATTTTGAAAACATCTTTAAGTGTTTTTACCATATTCTTTACTCTATCCTCTCTTTTCCAAGTCTTTTCAGCAATTTCAAGTGCTGCAACCGCGTCATATTTTTCTCGAATTTCATTCATTATACCCTTGAACAGGGTCGTCAATTGTCCCTGTGCAAATTTACATTTTAGTTCCCAGGGAAGCCCTCTCTTTAGTGCCGGAAAAGGTGTTTTCGTGTTTTTTGACATTATCTCCTCCTCTCTTCATCTAGGTGATTATTCAGCGCCCCTCATCGACGTACTGAAAAAATGATCTGCAAAAATTAAAATGATCAAGAATTTATCCTTTTTTTTCCGTCCCTAGCAATATTCAAGCCTTTAGAACGTTACAGTAAATTTCAAAGCCATTTACTATTATACATTTTACACACTTTTATACTTTAATATTCTCTTAACTATAAAGTTAAAAAGTGAAAAGCACGAAAGATATCTATGTGAATTCAATGTGGAACGCACATATTACTGAAGAAGACTATAAAATAATTCCAAAAGAGGAGTGGGATATCAGGGACACAATTCCTCAATTGGCGTATCTTACACACAATTTTGTTCGATACTATGGAAAGTATATACCACCTATCGCGACAAATTTGGTAAAAAGATATACTGAAAGGCAAGATATCATCCTAGACAATTTTGCCGGTTGTGGCACGGGCTTAGTGGAAGCAAGACTGCATGGAAGAAACTCGATTGGAGTAGAGATCAATCCTCTCGGTGTTCTTGCCTCAAAAGTAAAAACAACTATAATTGATCCACGAAAATTGTCAGATACGTTTATGGATTTATTACAAAAGTCCTCTCTCGACATTTCAAATCTTGAAGAGAAAAATAATGAAGTTACTTTATCTATACCATCAAAAGCAGATTTTTCCTCAATTGATAAATGGTTTACATCAAAGCAAATAAATCATTTGGGCGTTTTAAGGCATCATGTATTTGGGTTAGAGGAAGATGATGCTCTCAAAGATTTTTTTAAACTAGCATTTGGAGCTATAATCCGTCGTTGCAGTTTAGCATTCGATGGAGAGGTAAGACCACACATTAACAAAAAAAAGAAGCCACGCAAAGTCCTTGTAGCATTTAAAGACAAAGTTGAAGACATGATTGAAAGAATGAAATTATTTTCACAAGAAACAGCAAAAGATGTATTTACGAAGGTATTTCAGCACGATAGTAGAGATCTACAGAAAATAGTAGATGATGAAAGTGTTGATTTGATAATTTCGCATCCTCCATATCTTAATGCGTTTGATTATGCACCTGTTTTCAAACCAACGATGCATTGGTTAGATCTTAAATATTTAACAACTAGAAAAGAAGAAATTCGGGCATGGCCAGCTACAAATAAAAAATTAGTGGACAAATACTTTTCAGACCTAGATAAATGCTTAACTGAAATGTACAGAGTTATAAAACCCAATAGAAAATGTTGCGTCGTTATAGGAGATTGTACAATTAGAAAAAAACCCTTAGCCACGCATAAAGTAATTATCAATTTAGCGACTGATAAGGGTTTCAAGATAGAGCGAATTATCTCTCGTAAACCCTGGTATACCACAGGACGATATTCATACGACCCAAGGGCGCTTAAACTGGAGTATATTCTTGTTTTTGGTTTGAATTAGATCTAACTCGTCTAATGGAAAAAGGGAGATTACTCACACTTTGATGCTCCACATGACTTACAGATTAGACAACCTTCTTCGTGAACAAGTTGTCCTCCGCAATCTGGACAAACACCATAATATGATTTCATAGCAGTTTTTTCATAAGAGCCTTCTATTTCGTGTCTTTCGATATATCGAGAAAGTGCCTTGCCAATTGCATCAGGACATGAGAGAATCAACGTACCTTCGTCCCAAGAAGCTGACGGACAACGTATTTCTCGCAATTGCTTGACAATTGATTCAATTTTTACACCTGAACGAAGAGATAATGAAATTAGACGACTGATTGCCTCCGATTGGGCACTAGGACATCCCCCAGAATGTCCAAGCGTTGAAAATACCTCAAAAAGACCCTCGCTATCAGCGTTTATGGTAACGTAAAGATTACCGCATCCAGTTCTTATTCTTTCTGTCTCACCTACAGTCACAGACGGTCTAGTGCGTGGTGTAAGTACATCCTCTTTAGGAGCCTCCTCAGCCTTGCCTATATTCACAACTGCTTCTCTACTACCATAACGAAACACAGTTACTCCTTTACAACCCAGTTCATAAGCAGTCATAAATACAGTTGCTACATCGGACTTTGTGGCCTCTTGTGGCATATTTACCGTTTTACTGACAGCGTTATCAGTATATTTCTGAAACGCAGCTTGCATACGCACATGCCATTCAGGTGTGATATCATGTGCTGTGACGAAAAGTCTACGAATATGCTCAGGAATTTCATCAATTTTTTGAATAGTTCCTTGTTCTGCAATTTTTTGCATTAAATCTTGACTGTAAATGCCTTCTTCATTTGCAATGCCTTCGAAGTACGAGTTGACAGTTACGAGTTTTTCACCATCCATTACTTTCTTGAAATAACTTACAGCAAATAGAGGTTCAATTCCACTTGAACAATCTGCTATCATGCTAATAGTTCCAGTGGGAGCTATGGTGGTAACTGTCGCATTACGTAGTGGTGTTGAATCCTTGTAGATACTATCGTCGAAACTTGGAAATTGACCACGTTCCTTAGCTAAGTCTTCAGATGCTTTGCGGCCTTCTTCTGAAATAAACCTCATGATTTTTTCTGCAAGTTCAAGAGCATCTAGTGAATCATAAGGAATTCTCAATTGAATTAGTAAATCTGCCCACCCCATAACTCCCAAACCAATCTTTCTATTTTCTTTAGTCATTTTTTCAATTTCTGGAAGTGGATAGTTGTTCATATCAATAACATTATCAAGAAATCTTACTGAAAGTCTAACCACTCTCTTCAATTCCTCATAATCAACTGTGCAGTGTCCGTTTTCTTGTTTAACCATCTTTGAAAGATTGATGGAACCTAAATTGCAGCTCTCCATAGGAAGTAACAATTGCTCGCCGCAGTTTTTAGTTTTAATGAATCTTACTTTCTTTCTATTCTTGCTCTTAGACTCGAAACCTCCAATAAAAAATGTATGAAAATCATCTACTGTCCCATTATATACATCTTCTTTGCCTAGGTATTCAATTGAAACGATTTTATGATTGTACATATCTGCGGCTTCTTTTAATTCTTTGTAAGTCTTGAAACCATATTTAGTCTCTAATCTAAAAGTAACTATTGATTCTTTGCAGAAATCTTCCCATTCTTTCTTAAATGGTACACGGTCTAGTTTGTCCAGTAATTCTATGTATTTTTCAATTTGTTGTTCTTTATTTCGTCTTGCTCTCTCTTTGTAAGCATTTCTTACGCCTTCTACTCTTTTTTCGAAAATTGAGTCATCTGAATTTAAAAAGTCCATGAAGCATTCTTTGCCACAAAAGCCAAGTTCTCTTTCGCTAAAACTAATTGAAAATTCAGATCCACAGTTTTCACAGGTTTTCTTGACCATAACACTATTTCCTTTCAAATAACATTGCAGATCTGTTTTTTCTCTACATTCTTCTAATTTACGTAAGGCTCTTTTATGAAAACCTTTTTCTGCATTTTTTTGATAGTTCTCATCATTCCAGAGTTTGGTCATTCTCTCTGAAAACGCTTTTCTTACTTCAGGATTGGCAAATAATTCTCTAGATTTTTCTCCTATTTTTCTTTTCGTTTCTTCTGAGTGATGCTTCCCATAATTAGGGTTATTTTCACCTTTAGTATTATAAAACGGATTCTCAGCTTTATATTTTTCCCAAACTTCCTTGTTTTGCTTTAATTTATAGAGCGGATTGTTTTCACCTTTTATTGAATGACTATGAAGTTGATCATGGTCACTGATTCTAAGAATTTCAAGATTAGTAGGCGAGTTATTTGTTGAATTAAAATCAATATGATGGACTACACAATCTTCAGATATTTCTTTATTATTATTATGGAAAAACCTTGCAATGATATTGTGCTCTGATTTATCCGATATTCCTCGATTATACATCCTCCAATATTTTTTTGACCTATTTTTTGTGTATTTTCCCTTTTGCCATTGTAATACTTTGGTTAAAACATGAAGACTGTCGCCTGGCTTTAACTCGTCTGTGCGTCTACTAGTTCCATCTCTAAGGTAGAAGACATGATTTTTAGTTGCTTTAATAACATCTCCTGAATCTAAAGCAATTTTATAGACAGGAACATTCTTTCCAGTAAGTCTAGGTCTTCGCATATGTCTAACTACAATTTTGCCGTCATTATTTTCTGTAAATACAGGAACATCTTTGTCTTCATTAGCAAGTTTTTCTATCGGAATTGTTCCCCTTCCATCTGCAGTTGCAATTAAAGTATCTCCTGGCAAACAAGGATTAGTGCTTTCATAATCCCCTAAAGCGGGCGTAGGATTAAATTGATTTGCACGATCAATAAAGAATAAACCAGGCTCTCCGTTTTTCCAAGCCATTTCAATAATCAAATCGAATACATCTTTTGCGTCTAGAGTTTCAACTATTTTATTTGTGCGAGGATTAATCAAATTATATTTCCGATCAGTTTTTACTGCTTTCATAAACTCATCAGTTGCTGCGACTGAAATATTGAAGTTGGTTAGTTCTGTTAGGTCACTTTTCGAGGTAATAAATTCAATTATATCGGGATGATCTACGCGGAGAATGCCCATATTAGCGCCACGCCTTGTGTTGTGGGTGACCATTCCATGGGCTAAATAAGTATGGTTTTCATTGACCTCTAAATCCATGGTTTGTGATTTGCCTACTTTTTGAATATCTGTAACAGTAATGAACCATAAATTGTTAACATCACGAGCATTCGCAGTGAATTCGGGGTATTCTTTTGATAGATTACAATAAGCACTAAAGGTAAATTGCCGCTCTCCACGAATATAACGTAGAAGTTTATTTCGCAACTTAGGTGCAGTTGATCTGAATTTCTTTCCCATTCCCCTTCCCTTTTTATCTCTCTGTGGTAGGGTAATAGCTTTTAGAACAGGCTCAACCCACCATTTGACACTTGGAAGTACATAATTTTGCTCTCTTTCTAAATCTGGTGAAAAATCGTAGCAACTAACAAAACGAGATCGTGAATCGCATCCAATCTTGTCTTTCCAGACATCTAAAGCAACGTGGGATCGCAGTTTTAGGGACCATAGATTGTCTGATCCAAAGCGATCTTCATTTGCAGGAATTTCACGTATGGATACAGGGCATCCTAATCCTATTAGTAATGCAGACGCTTCTTGAATTAACCGATGAGAAGTAGATGTTAGTACGGGATATCCATGTGTTATTGTACCATCAGCTTCGAAGAGACCTCTTAAATAAGCCCCGACCACAGATGGTGGGCTTTTCCTTATTAATAGAGGAACTGATACCTTATGGCTTTCTTCCTTTGATAGATTATTTAATACCAAAAATTCCTTAAGTGACCGACTGCTCACAATAAAATTGACTGAAGCATCATCATCTTTCTGCATTAGCTGAACGTGAATACCTGGAAATAATTTCTCCAAAAATTCTGGTAACTCTTCAATCAAGTAAGAATTATGACTGATACTGAACCCGATACGATAATCTTTTAATCCACTCGCAACAAAACCATCACCTGCCAGAAGACCAAGTAAGAAGGCCAGTGATTCATCTAGAACTGAAGGAAGATCAATTTCTTTCTGGTTGTGATGCTGAATTTCAAGGTGCTTAAGTTTTTGAATTTGTCCTCTATGCTGTCCTAATTTAACAAGAATAGCATCTCCTGGTCTTAATTCACTTAATTGTCTCCAAACAGTCCCTTCATCTGTCATCACTTTTACCTTGTGATTAGGTGTACCTGTAAGATTAATCTCTTGTTCAGTAGTAACTCTGAGAACAGATACAACTCCATTATTATATCCTCGGGGAGATATCTTTTCTCCATTATCGGTAGCAACTTTTAGATCGTGTTCCTGCCAGCCCCGAACTTTTTCATCTACTAACTCGTTCAAACGAAGGAGACCTTTATTTGAAAAGACTAAAGTATTAGGAACTAAGCATCCTCCTTGCTTGATAACTTCAGTACTAGTATTAAGTACTTTCATAAAGGAGATGGGACCACTAGCTATGCCCCCGGTCGTTCGAACTACATCATTTTTAGGACGCAAGCGAGAAAAAGCAAACCCCGTTCCGCCACCACTCTTGTGAATTAGAGCAGTATACTTAACTGCGTCGAAGATACTGTCAATAGAATCGTCAATTGGAATTACAAAACATGCAGATAATTGCTGAAGTTCTCGACCAGCGTTCATAAGCGTCGGAGAGTTAGGGAGAAACTTAAAGGAAGTCATTATTTCATAAAAATCTAATCCCATTCGTTCAACATCGCCGCCATAGAGTGCCTCCGCAGAAGCTATATTATTAGCGACACGACTAAACATTTCCTCAGGTGTTTCAATTAGTTCCCTTTTCTCGTTCTTGGCCAAATAGCGGCGCTCGAGAATTTTTAGTGAATTTTCAGATAAACTCAAAGTCAATTTTTTCCCTCACCAATACTATGATTCTTGATTTAATAAACCATTCTTTTAGAAAAATGGAATTGGGGTTAAAATCACACTATTTAGAGATACCGTCATTTTATATGATATACAAAAAGTACTAGATTTGTCGGGCTTTAAGACCTTTTATTCAACCAATAAATTGGTTTCAATTAGATATAACAGTAAAGTGACTAAACAATCCATTGTTTAATCAATTCAATGGCATAAGAAGAAATAGTAAAGCCTACATTCACCAAGAATGATTCATCGACATAGAGTAGCAGCAAATTATAGCCAAAAATCATTAAGATCTGAGTTACAGAGGTTTTGAATAGGAAATCCAGTAAATTATCTAGCTTATAACTGGGTTGAGTTTTTTCAAATTTTTTGAGGTCACTTCCTCGTTTAATCAAACGAATACGCCGTTCATATTCCGTCTCTACTTCTTTTAGAGCGATTCTAACCTCTTTAAGGATAGTTAATACAAAAAGGCTGGAATAAAAACCACTAATGATAGTACGGATATTTCTTGAGAAAAAAGCTGTGCACGAGCGCCAAAGATACCTTCAGCAAGTGAAAAACTATAAGAAATTGATGCCAACGCTAAGAACAAGTAGAAAAGGATCTGAAAGAGTATGATATTCTTTCGTTTTTCAAGTTTTTCTACTTTAGCATGAACCACCGTCACAGCGAGAAAACAACAAAAAACACCGAACAGGAAAACTAAAATAAATAAACCAATCCCTAGAACTTCTACTAAAAGACTCAAACCAGCATATCTGTAAGATATAGTGTAGTATTTCAAACTATGATATGCCATCAGAACTAGAAGAATAAAGAAAGCCCAAATTCTGATGCGATCGTACCATAATTTTCCTCTTCTTACATCCACGCTTTTTGCACCTTTAAGATTTTTTAATCACACGATTGATGCCCGATGTGCGCAAAAAAGGCAGATCCATATTTCAAGAATGAAATTCAGAAAGGACGATGATGATTTTTCTTCTAAAAACTTAACTAAGATTGTGAGATAACGAGCCGCGTATCTTGGATATTACTAGTCATTCTTGAAGCATTTGTGAACTATCCCACCCTGAAGGATGGAACTTCCTGCGAGTCCTCCCAACCCTTTCGGGAAACTCTCGTTTTACGTTCTGCTGTATGTCGCAGATCATCCTCTTTTGAGGATGGCCTGTCCACCTGGCATTCTGTGATAGGAAACTTCAATTCCAGCATCAAATCATAGGGATTCGTCAAATGCTATTATCCTTTTACCTTCGCGGTTATTCGCGCGGGTTAGCAACTGTCCGAATCCTGGCTAACAGGGGCGTCTCGTCTGTCATCCTAACGGGAGTTTTATATCCCTGCCTTCCTCCCGATATTCATCACATCTATTCTATCCAAAAC
>NZ_JAHPYX010000110.1:0-53998 GCF_019058535.1 Candidatus Borrarchaeum sp. | reverse complement strand
CTATTTTGGCACCGTTAATCAAACTCAGCTGATTTTTAAACTCATTCCAAAAGTCTTTATATTCCTTTGTTCTTTTCTTGGGATCTTATTTCTTTTCAAATATTTCCGTACGTGGCAATCAGTTTTCTTGGTAGTTTGGATAATAATTTTTCTGATAGCATTTGGAGTTCTTTTATTTCTACCATTAGGAGGCGCAGGTTATGATATCTTTCGATTCATGGCGTATATGTATTTTCCACTTTGTATTTGTGCAGCAATTGGAATTTATTATAGCTTCAAATTGAGTAATTTATCGTTCCAAAAGGCTGTTGCAGTTGTATATATCGTAATTATTGGTTTTATGATACCAATAGGAGCGTCAAGTGCATTTATGACTCCAGAACAAGGAGCACTTACACAAAATTGGCTCGATGCACGTGATTATGCTGCATTGGAATGGATGGGGGAAAATATTAACAACTACTCAGTTGTATTAGCAGACAAACGCTATGATTTTGCATTGACATCTAGGCTTCCTGAAAACTCACATATAACGATTGAAAGTGATGAATTACACCTCTATTATAACATAACATCTCAGAAAATCGCAAAGGATTTTGTTCGACAGTTACATTTCGATGGAGAATGGCATGAGTTGTACATTCTTATCGATTCAACGATGTTAGATTATGGACTTTTATTTGACCATCAGCTTTATAGACCATTAACCATTGACGAATATGATGAATACTTCTACGTGGTCTATTTAGAGTTGGTCTTCTATTCTAATGATATTTCATTGTTTCATTTAGTCAGGAGCCGCCTAACGTAGTTTATAGAAGGACCCTATATGGTTGAAATACGAAAAAAATTTACAATAATAAAGGACAAAATGCTGCCTTTCATCACTTTCTTGAGGCAAAACGACCTTCTTACTGCTGAAGCTCTTTTTAATATAGGGTTACTGGTTTATGGAAGCATAGCCATAAATTTCTTGAATATTAAGAATACAAGTGATGACATACAGATAATCGTTACGTTTCCGCTGCTTTTTTTTATCCCAGGATATGCAATCACACAACTCTCCTTTTATGAGAACAAGAACAAACTAGAGATTTTGGCTATGAGTTTCGCCATTAGTGTAGCCATGATTCCGCTTTTCATTTTCTTTGAAGTTGGACATGTTTCGTTGATACCACATGCTAAGTGGAACGAAGAATTAGCAATAATCGCATTGCTGTTGTTAACGCTGTTAGTCTTAGTCAAACATATTGGAACAGTTATTCTAGAGGCTATTGGAAAGATCCGCTCCAAAAGCTCACCCAATTAAGTCTGAACTTAAGGCTCAATACAATATCACTTAATCTTGAAAAATAAATGGAAATGAAACACAGTTGTCACAATCTCGTGATTTATTTATATCAGTGGTCGTTGTGACGTATAACCGCCCAGAGGATTTAAAAGAGTGCCTTGAATCCTTAAAAAGCCAGAATCTCCCCAGAAACTCTTATGAAGTGCTGGTTGTTGACAGTTCTACTACTCATAAAAATGAAACCACGATGCTTGTACAAAACTACCCTGTTAAATACATCCATACAAAATATAAAGGCATGACTCTAGCGAGAAATATCGGGATTTGTAAATCAAGGGGTGAAATCGTCGCGTTTCTTGACGATGATGCGATAGCTGATGAAAACTGGATAAAACAAATCCTGAAGAACTATAATAAACCAAAAATCGGAGGAGTTGGAGGAAAAATCATTGAGGACCGACCTGTTAGAATAAAAAAGAAAAAGCAAGTTATAATCGGAAAAATAGATAAATCAGGAGAATTGATTAGTAATTTTGATCTAGGAGAAGAACGAATCGAAGTTGATCATATCAAAGGAACGAATATGAGTTTTTTAAAAAAACATTTGATTGAAATGGATGGATTTGATAATTTATATGGGGGTAGAGCATATCGAGAGGAAACAGACGTATGTATGAGGCTTAAAAAGAGAAATTACCTTATTATATATGCCCCTAAAGCAAAAGTGTTCCATAAACGCATTGGTCCAAAAACATCTCATGCTATTAGAAGAAATATCAAATTAGATTATTGGAGGGCAAGAAACCATTCGTACTTCTATTTCAAAAACATATTTGCATCTCGGATTCTACATTTCATTGGATTTCTAAAAAACAATGGAAATATGATTCTGAGTCGTGCACGAGAAAGACTCTCCTTTTTAGCTTCTATTTATTATTTGGTAGGGTTGATAGAAGGTGCTTTACTAGCCTTTTTAACATGTCCATATCGTTTATTGCGAAATTTAAATTGCAAAGAAAGTCCTTAGTTACTTAAGAACGTCCTTTATTACTGGTTAGGTGAGGATTCAATGAAGATTTTATTTATGGTTCATAGATATCCACCATCAATTGGTGGTACTCAAATCCTTGCCTACAATATTGTACAAGGATTTAGAAAAAAAGGACATTTCGTAACGGTTTATACTTCTGCATATCCAAATCAGCCTGATTTTGAAGTTAGAGAAGGTACTATTATAAGAAGATTCAAACTTAAACCACACTTTTTGTCACGATTTCTAAAACATCCAAGATATATAACGCCCCAAATGTTTCCATATCTGCTTTCATCCGATGTGCAAGATGTTGACATAATTCACGGTTTTGGTTATTGCACATTTCAATCACTTTTAGCAGTTACAAGTGGAAAATTACGAAACACTCCATGCCTTCTTACACCTCAATATCATCCATGGGGAACAATCTACGCGAACACTGCTGGAATTAAAGTCATCAAATCCGCAAATAAAATTATTGCACAATGTGAAAGCGAGTTTAAAACCTTATCACGCTATATAAAAGAATCTAAGATACAAAAAATTCCTACGGGAATTGATTCATCGCGATTTCAAAATTTACCTGAACACAATTTGAAAGAAAAGTTTGATTTACAGAATGAAAAAGTAATCTTGTCAGTCGGAAAACTGGCTGGCCACAAAGGAACAGATACTCTAATTAAGGCTATAAGTAAGTTACGCCATCAATTTAAAACGGATGTCAAATGTTTGTTAATTGGCGGTGGCGAGCGTATTTTCGAATATAAAAACTTAGCAAAACGTTTAGGGATGCAAGATACTGTAATTTTCATGGGTCGTGTAGATTCTAAAACATTACTTGAAGCATATGCTCTTGCTGATGTATTCGTTCTTCCATCATTACACGAATCATTTGGGATTACTCTGGTAGAAGCTGCCGCCTGTGGAAAGCCAATTGTGTCAACACCAGTTGGAGTCGCTTTTGACATAATAAAAGAAGATGATACAGGTTTCTTTTGCAATCATAGCGATCCAGATGATTTAGCAAAAAAAATTATTAGAGTTATAAAAGATGACCGTTTTTCAGAAAATGCAAGAGATTATAGAAATTCTGTTTTAGCAAATTATGATTGGTCAAACGTCTTTGACAAGACAGAAGAGGCATATTTAAGTGTCTTGTAAAGTTTCTTTTCACTAAACCTCTATTCATACTTCTTTCTAAAGAACAAACTGCAAACTGAAGGATATTTATGAACAAATTCCATTATCTTAGAAACAAATATGAACTCTTTTGATCAACCGACTTCTATCTTTTCAAATATTCTCTACAAATGAGGTATAACTAGTGCGCATTCTTCAGACTATCCATACCTATTGGCCTCAAGTTGGTGGTGCACAAATCTATGTGCACAATTTGTCAAAAATCTTGATTGAAAAAGGCCATACTGTCACCGTTTTTACACATAAACTCCCAGGAACTCCAAAAAGAGAAATAATCGAAGGAGTTAATGTAAGAAGATTTGGTGTCATCCCATGGAAGCCTTATGGCATTCCACATCATCGTGTGCAGCCCTATTATCCTCTTGCAGTTCTTCGACATGCTAAAGAATTTGATCTGATTAACTTTCAGATGCAATATGTCTGGACTACAGATTCTGCATTGCCATTTAAAAAGCTGAAACTACTCCAAACGCCAGTTATTTTCTCCCCTATTGGCTTTTCTCATCTTCACAAATCGGGTTGGTGGGTTAATAGGCTTTATTATAGATTTTGTATTCCTTTGATGCTGAAAGCAGCTGACACAGTTATTGCCTGGACGAAATATGAACAAATTACAATTTTGAAGCTATATAATATAGAAAAGGAAAAGGTCTCCCATATTCCTCCAGGCATAGATTTCGGAAAATATGAACAGTTACCCTCTCCAGAGTTATTTAAAGAGAGATTTGAAATCAATAGTGAAAACATGGTATTATTCGTTGGAAATTTTTTTGGCAATAAAGCACCAGATTATCTCATAAAAGCAATCCCCAGTGTGTTAAGTGAGAATCCCGATACAAAGTTTGTGTTCGTTGGCTGGGAAGGAAAAAAGGGATATATGCAACTCTGTCATGACTTGGCCAAAAAATTACAGGTTGATGAGAACATCATATTTACAGGTCCGATCAGTTTTACCGACCGTGACCTCCTATTAAGTGGCTATAGAGGTGCAAATGTTCTTGCAATGCCAAGTCGATGGGAAAATTTTGGATTGGTGCTTCTTGAAGCAATGGCATGCGAAACACCATTTGTTGGGGCATATACTGGCGGCACATTCGAATTAGAACAAAAAAAGTGTGGATTCGGATATAATTTTTCAGATATCACCAGACTTTCTGAAAAATTGAATCTACTTTTATCAGATAAGAAAATGGCTAAAAAAATGGGTATGCATGGACGTAATGTAGTGCGGACAGAATACGATATTAAAACGGTCGCAGAAAGAACAGAGGACATTTATAAGCAGGTTTTCTCTTCATATTAAATAAGAAACAGCAGTTTTAGTTTTTAGTTGATTTAAAACATGTTCAGACCATTGTAATTGGATAAGAGCCGCCAAAATACTTATACAAGCTATTTTCAACACTACCAAACTCTTCATCGAATAATTTTTCATACTTTTCTATACTAAGTTCAGTTACCTCACTTGAAGGTGAAGGGGCGAATATAAACATCGTTGATTGGCCGTCATATGAAACAACTGCCACTAAATTATAGTTCTCTCCTGTAAAAGTCCATATTTCAGTATATTGATCTATTAGATGGGCTGGAAATAGTATAAAAAGGTTCTTAGGTAATTCTCTTTTAATTGTTTCAAAATCCTCAGGATGTTTAATATCTCCTTTAATTAAACGATCACAATAATATGCAGCCTTAGCTGGGTCATCACCTAAAATAATATCATTTTCATTGGAATTATGCCTTATAAACCATCCTGCTGCTTTATAACCGATTTTTCTTCCGTAATTTGCGCCATATGGAGCATCCTGTTCAGTTTTATAACTTCTAGAATTATAAAATAATGGTGCGCTGGCGGGATAAATGTCATATTGAAGAAAAGTGATGTAACTATTCCATACAGACAAAGAGAGAAAACATAACCCAGCAAGAATTACAAAAACATTCACAGTTTTTATTCTTACTTTCCTAATTCTATCAGTTACCATAAAATATGATTTATGAATTCCGAAACTCGCTAAAAGTATCAAAGGAGCAAGAAGAACATATGTGTAAGTGGGCGATGGAAGTAATAAGAATATTAAAGGAATAAAATACGCTAAGAACCACGTTACAAAGAAATAAAGTTTCCAATTTCTGAACCAAAGAGATATCAGAGTGCCGCAGATTAAAATCACAGAGAAAAAAAGAGGATTATATCTTAACCATATTCGAAATATAAAGAAGTTGAAATAGAGAGATGGTGAGGCTCTTCGCGATGTAGAAGCATAGCCAGTACCAGGAGGAATTAATTCGGGGAAAAAATATGAAGCAAACATCCAAGGAATAAAAAAGGGTAGAATAAGAATTGCTAGAATGGTCAATGAGACAACTAGATTTTTGGTTTCTAATGAGTTCTCATACCATTTTTTTACTATTATATAAAGTAAAGGAATCACCATAAATATACCGAAATGATGTGATAAGAGAGTTAAGCCCAAAAAAAATGCGGCAAGGCCAGAATCTTTTAGATCATTGCTTTTATAATATTTAACTGAATAATACGCTGTTAATAAACTAAAAAGTAAAAACAAACTCATGAACTGAACATGGCGAGAAAATGCGATAAAATATCCATTGATTGAAGCAAAGGTAGCGGCAAGATGAGCGGTTGTTGTTCCATACAATTCCTCGGCAATTTTATAGAAAAGCAGTACTGAAATTACACCTGAAAAAAGATAAGGAATTCTCGCCACAAATTCTGTCACTCCAAAAAACACTAGAAGCGGAATATGTGCTGTAATTTCCATTGGCGGATGATGATGCTTTAAAATGATATTAAGCGTCCAAAAATTAACTTCCTTATCAAGAAATGGAGTCTTACGGAAATAACTTCCGGCTCTTACAATTCCTAAGGATTTAGCCACTACAATGGCTTCATCACCGGTAAATTCGGCGTAACCAAGGTTATGAAACCTTAAAAGGAAAGCTAGGATCAAAATTCCGATGAGAATCATCTTATTTTTATTGATTGACCACATTATTATTCAACTAGCCATAGAACTTGAGAATAAATTTTTTTAGCGGAAAATCAGATTGGCGAATAATATGCAGATCTTCCGAATCGAACGCCTTTACTAATTTCAATCCAAGCAGATAAACTCCCGCACCTATTAAAACGAAAGCTATGAAAGTAAATAATTCGGTTATAACAAAGAACTTCCCAACTAATAGAATCAAGACCATTAATGCTCCTGAAAGAATATACTTTGCTAGATTCTTAATTGGTAAAAAGTTACCACCAACATATTTGCGAGTAATGTATAAGAAAAAGCCATTGTTTGCTATTTGAAATATTAAAACACCAAATACGGCCCCCAGTATGCCAAATTGTGTAATAAGGAATATTTGAGTAGCAACTAATGCAACTGCTGATACTGCATTTATTTTTAATATGAGGTCATTCTTCTCAAGCACATTGAGGGCAGTATGCATAGGTGCCCCCAGTAAGCCTACACAAAAAGCGATAAGGAGTATTTGAAATGGAAATATTGAAGGACGCATCGCCTCGGTGTAAAAAATTATGATGAATTGTTCAGCTAAAGTTAAAGCGCCAAGGGCAACTGGCACTGCATAGAGGTAGAGAAATTTGGCGTGCATTTTACACGACTTATTTAATCCTGAGAATCCTTGTACTTGTACTTCAGCGTACGCTGCAATGCCCATTTCTCCAATTAATTGATTTGTTTTCTCAAGCATGTTTTGAGATGAAGAATATGCCAAATTGTAAAAACCTACTTCTTCCAAAGATCTAAACAAACCGATCAGATAATTTTCAGATCGTTTCCAAATGATAAAATTGACTAGAGGAATGGCAATCATTATTGCAGCGTATCTGATTAGACGTTTTCTAACATTTTTACTTACTACAGCTGTATTAGCAGATTCTGAAGGAATTCTAAATTTAAAGACTGTGCGAATGAACTTTACTAACGCAAAAAAAGTTTCGACTAAAATCGTTACTATGATAATCTCAGATATTCCAAATCCAGTTAATAGAACAGCTATTACAAAACAAGAAGTCGAGAGATTTTTCAGTGCTACAACTATATTCAGAAATTTTTGATCAAATATGCTTACTAAAATAACACCTGTTAAGGCAGAAAATGAATTAGGAACGATCCAAAGACTAATCAATCGCAAATAGGGTATTAACTCCGGATCGTTTGGAAATAACCCTATAGAACCTAGCGTCGCTGTTAGACTCTCAATCCAAAAGTAAACTGTTATACTAAAGAGTCCCGCTACAGTTAATTGAATGAGAACACCATATTTTATGATGGCTTTTGCCAAACTAGAGTCGCCTAGCGCTAAAAACTCGGGAACAAATTTGTTTAGTGTGTCTTCAATTCCCAATTTCCAGATTGGCGCAACCAGGTAAAATAAAGTAAAGACAAAAGCATAGGTACCATAATTCCTTACACCTAAACTTCTCACAATCACAACTGAAACGAGTAAGGTAACTATCATCGTCAGAACTTTTCCAATTAAGTTCCAGTAGATTCCTGTCATTACTTTCTTTGTGGTGCTCTGAGTTTTTGATTCGCTCATTACTTGTCCATCCAAATTGTAACCAAATCGTTTATTTGTGAAATAATTAATGGAGGGTTTCGTTTGTTAAATTGTGTGCCTTTTTAAGTTATCTTATACCGCATTTAACTTAATGAAGGAAGAAATCATTTCAGAAATATGTAGCGATTCGATGGTTTAAAACATGTATTATAATGAGATTTCCATTCATGTAGACGACCTCTAAGAAATGTAACTCCATATCATTTGAACCAATTTCATTTAACAAAGGATTGTCGTTTTTCAAATATGGAAGTATTTCAGGGCTTAAATCATAATAGAGATTCCTTTCCACTTGATTTTTTCCATAAGATTCACTATCAATGAAAAAGAAATTGATGGAGTATTTTTGAATATATTCAATGAGTTGTGCTTCCTCTTGAGTAAAGTGTGCTTTGTATGTGTCTATTGCAGTTTCTTTCCAAATGAAATAGGCATTTTGGTAAATCCAAGAGAAGCCTCCTAATTCGTGACTTGAAATAGTTGGTCTTTTAGCATACATTCTGACCGAATCAGCATATCTAGGCAAAGCTGAAACAACATTATCGGATTCTGTATAAGTTCTTAACCAAAGACAGGCATCGTAAAGCTCTGAAGGGGTATAGAAATTAGGAGGATACAGGGTCGCCTCAAGTATTCCAAAGATCGATATAAACGCGATAAATGCAGCTTTAATATAGTTAGCGGATATTTTTAGTTCGATTCTTTGGACTTTATCAAGTATCTTTACGAATCCGATGCCCGAATAAATTGGAGTTACTGCAATGATGAATGGAAGATATCTTGGAGGTCTTAACGTTACAAGAACACCAAAAATTTGTGTCGAAAAGAGAAGCAACACAATAAGAAGTAGGATCGATAGCATGAGAGGAAAAGGTTTCCAAAACAAATCTCTTCTACTTTTCAAGGCACAAATAAAACCTATGACAAATAAAACAGAACCAATTAAACCTATCATATGGATGACCGTAAAATGGTACATCCAGACAAATTCTTCCAAACCTACAGAAAATGGGTTCCTTAGATCTAATAGACCTCCAGTCGCTAGATAAACTAGATAGGTAACTGGTTGAATTAATGATCCTTCAGCCCTTCCTCCAGTTAAACCAACACCTGTTGTCACTAAGAATGTAGGAGTTACCAAAGAACCTGCATCTCGACCAAGTGCTTGAATTAAATAAAGTGCACTCGAAAGAACCATTACAATCCCTATTACAAAGAGGTCTACTATAGGGCGAAAAGAACGCTTCCTAATCGCGGTCAGGATACTTAGACCAAATATTCCTACAGCAGTTGCAAGTGCAGAAAAGGGATGAAATATGATACTTATACCTACAGAAATTCCAATGAGAATAAGCCATTTTAAGTTCTTTAAAGGTAAGGTCATAAAATAAAGGATTAGTAAGAATAAAAAAGCCCCTATTGAAGAATAGCTACCGATTGCAAAAATATTTATTGATGCAGGTACGGTTATGGACAAAAATGCTGTTGCAAGACCTAATTGCTTGTTTTTTGTTAAATTTATTGATATTTTGTAGTAAAGTAGAGGCGTGAGATAACCAAGAGATAAAATAATTATTTTCAAGATAAAAATGAGATCCAACCCAGAAATTAGTGAGAGGCAAATAACTAAAAAGGGAAGTCCAGGTGGATGAATTTCTTTTAGATAAACAATACTAGGATCTCTTTCAAAAGCAGAAGGATCGAGATATGAATGGATAACTGAAAGTATGTACCTTGAATCATCATAAGGAAGCCATTGGTTATTAAAAAAAACTGGAGAGGAGAACAGCATGATTGTATATATAAGAGAGACAAGAATTAAGGCATGAGAACCTATTCTTGGTTTTTGAACAATTAAAAGAAGGAAGAAAAGAGAAATAATCAAGGCGATGATAATCAATATGAGTTGATTCACCACTACAAACCTTGCAGAGTAGTAAGTCATTACAAACAATGCAAATACAGTAATTGGGACAAATATTAGAAACGATATTAAGGATAAAAATTTACTATCGTCTTGAAAAATAAATTTCCAACTTTTGACTCTTTCAATTGAATCCAAAGAGAGTAATCCTCCATTTAAGAGATATAATACAAATAGAAAGCAAAGTTGGGATGTGTTTTGCTTTCAAATACTTTGAGGAGATGCCCATCTGTCGTAAAACGGGCGATTAAGTAATAACTCTCATTTTGAGATATATCTTCAGACTTTATAATGTTGTAGCTTGAACCTAAGTAGAATCTTATTAGAAACAAATCTGACGAGAGAGGGGAAGTAAGAGTTACACCTTCAGAAATGTTTTCTTCGATATATACAGTCACCTCGCCTATTGTATCGTGATAATCATAAAAAGGAAAAAATCCGTTAAAACGAAATGCACCCACAGTTGTACGCCCCCACATTAAAATCGATAGAGATATTGTAATAAGCAGGATAAAATTAATTGTTACAATTTTAGCTTTCATTTTTGAAATTGAAGTTCTCAAATGAGAATACACATCAAAAAAACTATTGCTTGCTAATATTGCAATTGCAGGAACTGTAAGCAATAAATATCCAGAAATATTCCAATAGGGATGCAACAGATCATTAACTATTGCTCCATAAGTATATACGAGGGCAGGTACAATAATCCATATTAGCAAGAGAAGATCTGCTTTAAGTTTTCCTTTTAATCTGTATGATCTAAAAAGTGCCATAAGAAACCCCATTACAAAGAACATGAATAGAGGAAAGGTCAACTCTGCAAATAGAAACGTTAGTACAAAGAATGGGTTAGGATTAGGTACCTTTTCTCTAAGAGTTATCGTAAAAGCATAATGCCGAAGTGGATATAATCCAACAAAGAATAACCAAGGAGCAAAAATAACTCCCGCGATGCCAAAAGCCAACCATAAATGTTTATTCAATAATAACTCTCTATTTGATAAAAACAGAAAAGATACGATAATTAGAGGAACCATTATAGCATAATATTTTGTAAGAAGGCTTATTCCAAGAGAAACACCCATAAGAATATATACTGATAAACTTCCTCTTTTGTAGGCGTAGAAGAAAAGCAGCATAGTCAGAAGAATCAATGTTGATCCTAACATATCAACAAGAATAATTGAACTGAAGAATATATGCCAAGGCAAAATTGCAGTAAGAAAGGAACTAAGAAGACCTACTTTTTTATCATATAATTCTACTGCTAGAACATAAACAAGTAAAACAGCAAAGATTCCTGCTATTAATGAAACGATGCATCCATTAATATAATCCATTCCAAGAACCAAAAATGAGAATGATACAAGCAGAAAAAAGAGCGGTGGATGATCACCGAATCTATAATCAATTGATGTCCAATAGCCATTTCTCTCGAAAAAACTGCTAAATCCTTCAATTACGATTCGACGGGATATTAGCGCATATATTACAGCGTCTTTGTCATACCACCCGACTTGGCTGATCCTAAGAATCACAGCAAGAATTAGGATGACGTAAAGAATTAGTTTTTCAGGACTGATAAGCCTAGAGATAATTTTGTTGTAGATCATACTCTCACTAACTTTCAAGAAACAATCTCACTCATTGGTTATCAATATCATCACAGCAACGACGGAAAAAATATAAAGTTAATGCAGTGTTGAAGTCACATTACCTTGCAGAAAATATGTTTTCACATATTAATCAGAGTATAATATACATGTTGAAGAGTTGCAAGGATGTGATAGAGTTCTTTACAAAAGAAAGAGTTAGTTTTTTTCGAAATATCTTTATGTGGACAAGCATTTCACTTTTAATTCTCTTTATACTCTCTTTCGCAAGAGTGAAAATTGAAAACTATGCTGAAGTTAGTATTGTAATCTTTAATAACTTGCTAATTTGGGCACCACGTCAAATTGGCCTGTTAGTATTATCATTTGTGGCATATCTACTGTTACTCATTATTCCAGGTTTTGTAATTTCTACTTTCATTATTAGAGAGGCTAAATTCTTTTTAGAGAGACTGATATATGCTGTTCTGATTGGATCAATGCTCTTAACATATCTAATGGTAGCCCTTGGTCCGTTTAGTATCATAATTGCTCCTTTAATCTGGGCATTTGCATTATTCTGGACTATAGTACTATTCGTTAAGAAGCGATATTCTATTTTAATTAGAGAATGGAAAGCATTCATGTCAGAAATCTGGAGTAATCAGTTAGTCTATGGTCTCTTAGTCGTTATTCTAATCTTGAATTTGATCCCTAGTCTAATATTACATTTGACAAATCCTTGGGCAATGAATGATGATCATTTCTTATTTCTTATCGAACCTGCTGAAAGATTAGTTGTAAGTGGCTTTTACTCTCCACTTGACGCGGCTCCATCAGGGTTTTTGAATAATACATCTGTCTTCCCTTTAGGAGTTGCTGTTCTTGCTATGGTAACGATAATTGTAGCGACATTCTTTACAAACGTACTTTGTGTTGAGGTTGCAGGTGTATCTGGTATAATATTATCATTTTTTATCCCATTAACGGTTTTTACCGCTGGCAGGAAGCTTAGGAATACAAAAACCGGAATGATAGCATCCGCGTTTTTTCTCTTCACACAAGTAAATAATAGAATAATGGATGCACGATCTACTTGCTTTGTTTATATCTTTGTAATGAGTTTATTAATTGCAATCGTTGCTTATGAGCGAAATAAAAATAATAATAAGATGTTTCTAGTTTTAGGCGGCATATCGCTTGGTGCAATCATTATTACTCATTTAACAACTGGTATTCTATCATTAATCCTTCTACTTGGGGTTTACATATTTGCATTTATCACGAAAAGTTACCGTTATATGAAGATAACATCATGGTGCCTAGTCATTGGGTGGATATTTGCGCTTCCTTATCTTATTTGGATGTTTATCCTAGGAACCAGTACTCACAAAGGAAGTTTAGTGTTACCCATCGCAGTAGTTTTTTTAACTGTTCTAATTTTCTTAGGTTTAGTGCTCATCGGACATCTTGCTGAAATTAAAAAACCGCTTGATCAACTGAAGAAGTATAGATATCCTGCGAGTATACTGATTGGGATCTATCTCATAATTATTATCTTAAGAATACTGGCAACACCATTTATTGAACCATTTTACACCGGAGATCTTCTGTATGTACTAAATACATACGTTTTTTTGGAGGCTTTTGCCTTCGTCATAATAATCGTGTCCTTTTTTTCTGAAAAAATGAATTTTTATCGCATATTAGTTCTAACGATCTTGCCTGTGGTTTTTATAACACAGATGCTACCAGTAATTATTCCGCAATCCCTAATCTTTACTGCACTACGTTTACATGCTGATTGGGATGCGCTATTGCCTCCACTATATCGAAACCTAATTGCAAAATCCTATGAATATTTTTTACCTGTATTTCTCTGCTTTCTATCTGCTGAATTCATTCTTGAAGTCTATAGAAGGTTGGATGATATAAACATCTTTCAGCCCATTTTCAGCTATTTGTCCAGATTCAACATTAAAAAAATGCATGTAGCTATTTTTCTTTTCATTTTATTCATTATAATGCCAAATCCATTTGTACCTAATGTTAGAACACGGTTTGATAGTTATGAGAAACATCTCTCACAACACTGGTATCCAAGGTTTTTATGGGCACATGACGGTTTTTGGCCTACTGTAGGACATACCCAATGGACATATCTAAGCCCAGAAGAAGCAGCGGTTGGTAATTGGTTTCGCGAAAACACGCCAATAACGAGCCGATTTGTCTTTTATACAGAGTTAACTACCGTTAGTGGAACTTGGCTTCTTGATCAAGATTACTATGTCTATCTACGAATATCATTAGTCTCAGGAAGAGCACATGCAATATTAAAGAATCAAGATGCAAGAGCAATTTACAATACGCAGAACACAACTTTACGACTTGAATTGCTTCAGAAAGGAAAGGGAAGTTATGTTGTCGTAGGTCCTTATGAAAGAGGATTATACTCTGGGTGTGAAGCAAGACTTGAAGCAGATCCAATGCTTAGTCTTGGGTATAAAAATGATAGATTTACAGTTTATAGTCTGAGAATGATTTAGCTGTTTTAAGTATCAAATTCGTCGAAATCGTGCAAAAAGCTGAAAAGTTGACATTTTAATTTTTTTATCTCCATACCAAAACTTCTGCATTAAAAGAGCTAAGATAATGAATATATGTCGCAATAACCATTATTAAAGACTGGTGTAAAATATTGGGGATACTCTGCGAATTTTATTAAATTCTCTTTTCCAAAACTTTCATATTCCCTTATTGAAACGAAGATATAATCCACATCAAAGTCATTCATTAGATTTATTGCTTCACTAATATCTGGGGAAGTGTACATAACACGAACATCTTGGTATCGCCGTTCATAATTTAATTTATACGGTTCAACATGAAACTCATTCCCTAAAACAATCCTTCGTCCACTAAAAGAGGTTATAGGACTGGGAGGATAACTTCCGTTAGAGGGAGCGACAAGAAATACTGATTCTTCTGGTGTGTTCTCTCTAATCCAGCTATATGCCTCAAGTTCATCTTGTTGGAGTGTCATGTATACGGGAGAATTAACAGCTGCGCTGAACAATTGGATTGTTGGGATTATGCAAACCATGAAGAAAAATAGAAGAATCCCATACTTCTTCCATTTATCTGTAAATAGTTTATACGAAAATATCTTCGTTAAACCCTTTCCGGCATAAAAAATGGCAGGAATTGAAAACGTCCAGTAGTAATAGAAATTGCCGACCCTGAAGTCGGTGAAAAAAATTAGGAAAGTAATTACAATTAGCCATAACCCTAGAAAACGATCCAAGAAGCGAGTACTCTTTATTGAAAACACAAAGCCAATGATAGTGAGAATAATCGCAAAACCGATATACGAAAGGAGAGCAGCGAGTGATTGCACAGGGACGAAGGCTCCATAAAGAAATTTAAGTCCTATGAATCTTCCGGGCTTTGAAGTGCCAATTTCAATTAAATAAGGTGCGAAGAACTGCCAATAAAGATAAAGTGGGAGGGCGGACACTATACTAATTGAAAATACCAGAACTGCGTTTCTCCAATCACGCCATAAAAGAAGAAAAATTCCGAACATTAAGAGTACAATGAGGATAACAGCATAGATGAGCGTATGATAGAAGGGGAACATCACAAATAGAAGAATTGAAGTGCCGAGAAACCTCCTCTTTCGTTCCTCAACAAACTTGTTTAAGAAAAACAACGAAAGTATCGCAATTATATAAGCTGGTGTGTGCATGAACCCCTTCATAAACTGATCTATTCCTAATGACGAACAAAAAGCAATTCCTGGACTTGGAATTTGTGGAGGTAAATAGTTCCAAAGTGGAGGAGTGCCCCGCATCAACTGAAGAAGCCACGTAGCTTCTGTACCAAAAGAAAAGAAAAATGCTGAAATCACACCGATAAGCTCATTTTTGAAATTATCATTGCAGAAGATAAAAATCAACAAACCTAGTGCTGTACTCAAGATCCCATTCATTATAATCGCGAGAAAAAACGAATTTAATGTTGTTAACTCGCAAATACCAGAATAAAATATGATGAAAAGCCATGGATAGGTGAGTGGAGTACCAGAATACTCTGGCCATTGGGGAGGCATAGCTTTTCGTGATTCTTCGATGAAACTAATATACATGAAATAATCGCTGGGATTACTAACGAAAATGATACTATCTGGAAAGAAAACTATGATCGTGAGCAAATATACGCTGTGTGCGATCAAATTAAAAGCACTTAGGGCGAGTAAAAACAATAAAGAATGCTTAGAAATAGGAAGTCCTTTGTAGGCATAATTTTCTCGATATTGTGATAAAAATATTCCTAATAGAAGAAATATATCAAAGAAGAATAAACTAAAGAGAGGAGAGAGGTAGCCGAGTATTATAGCTTGGATAAGAAAAAGAAGTGAGCCAATTATAATACTTAATGAAAAGGAAAGAATTGCCATTCGAATATTGTCAATTTTAATACGTAAGTAAAATTTGAGAAATATCCAACCCGGTACAATGTTAAACAAGAATAAGTAAGAAGGAATGCGAACAAAATCTGGAAAAAGAATGAAGAGATTAGTAAGAATTACCGCCAAAAAAAGGTATCTTTCAGTATCCCACGCTTTCATAATAAGGGATTTTGCTACTGAAAACTCATTTCTCAACGTTTACTCGCATCCATAAAAAGATACTTATCAAATTGAAATAAATTTTATACTTTCTAACTTTGTCCAGCATAGTATCGCATGAACCTTTAAAATCATAACCACGATTGCATCATATGATTCCAATCTTGGGTGTCTTCAGTGGCTATAGAAAAGAAGAAATCTATGAAAATAGCGTATGTTGCTCTTGATGTTGCGCCTCAGCTTTTTAGAGGATCTAGCACACATACGATAGAAATAGCCAAAAATTTAGTCAATTTGGGAAATGAAGTTCATGTAATATGCCGACGGCTCTCAAAGACAGAGAGAAAATTTGCAAAAATAGGTAATCTATTCGTTCATAGATATTACAGAGGCATTGTGTTCCCCATTAAGCCACGTTCAGATTTTGAAGATATGATGGTAGAGAAAATCGTTCAAAAACAATCAGTATTCCGCTCAATCCTCATAAAACTCTATATGCTATATTTAAAGTATGTGTTTCCTCTTTACTTTGCAATTATCATTGCTAAAATTGCTAAAAAATATAAAATTGATGTTATTCTTGAACGTGGGTCTTCCTTAGGTGCAGGAACGATCGCAAGTGTTTTTAGCAGCCGCGCAATGGTATCAGAAATAATAGGGACAAATTTTAAAGAAATTTCCTTAAAAATAGCAAGGAAAATTATTGCGTACTCTTATGATATCCTTCCAAAGAAATATCTTAATAAGACAGAACTTGTCACCGCTGCTGCAAATATTGAGATGTTCACTCCAGAAATAGATGGAACAAGAATTCGAAGAAAATATGGCCTTGAGAACCTTTCAATAGTAGGTTATGCAGGCTGCTTTGCGGAATGGCATGGTGTCCTGGACTTAGTAAAAGCAAGCAAAAAGGTAATTTCAAAAACTGATCAAGTTAGATTTTTGATGATAGGACCTAATTCATCTGAAAGAGTTTTACCTATGGTACATAAAATGAATTTAGAGAACTACTTTATTTTTACTGACTTAATTCCATATAACGAGGTTCCTAGTTATTTAAATGCATGTGATATACTGGCTGCTCCGTACAATCCATCAGCTTATGCAGAAACACGAAAATTTGGCTTTTTCTATTCACCAATCAAGCTCTTCGAATATATGGCATGTGGGAAACCCATAGTCACATCTTCGTGTGGAAGTATCCCTACAATTATTAGGGATAAAGCAACTGGATGTTTATTTGAGCCAGGAAACATAGAAGATTTAGCCAATGCAATACTTTTCCTTTTGGAAAACCGTAAACTATCTAAAAAAATAGGAATTAATGCCAGAAAAGAAGTTGAAAAGAAATATACATGGAAAGGCGTTACAAAAAAGATCGAACTGATATTAAGAAGCGCTTTGATTATATAACTCATTTTAGGAAATAATATTTTTAAAAAGAAAACCATATTCAACCAATCATAAAATCTTAGAAACTCAATTGAGTGATACTATATTGAAAATTGCCGTAATTAGTCCTTACTTCACGACCTTTTTTAAGCAACATGAGTACGGTTTAGCCGAAACCCTCTCAAAAAGACACCAAGTTACCATTTTGACTTCTAATAGACGAATGAGGAAGTTCTTTAGCAAAGAGAAGTATTTTGGGCTTGGAACAAGAAAGGAACAAACCGTTGATGGTTTTAAAGTAATCTATTTACCTACACTATCTGATTTCCCAGAACAGCCCTTTGTTCCAACCATTATTCCCGAGATCCTTGAATCTGATTATGATTTAGTGCATGCTCATGAAGACTTTCAACCGGTCACATTGTTTGCAATGCTAAGTTGTAAAGTTAAAGGAATCCCATTTATGTATACACAGGAACGCTACTACTACCCGAGATCTCCTTGGAAACAAGTTTATCAACTTTACGAAAAAAGTATATGCAAAATAGTTCAGAGGAGTGCTGATGCTATAGTTGCTAGATCTACAGCTGCCAAAGAATTCTTAGTAACAAATAAAGCGCTGGCTGAAAAAATTAAAGTTATACCAGCGGGTGTTGATATTAAAGAGTTTTATCCAAAAGATGATACCACATTCAAGCAAACTTTAGGGTATGAAAATTCACCACTTATTTTGACAGTTGCTCGGCTTCACCCAAATAAAGGATTACCAAATTTGATAAAGGCAATGAAGTATGTAACAAAGAAGGTACCCTCAGCAAAACTGGTAATTTTGGGAAAAGGATCGCTACATCTGCCTTTAAAAAACTTAGCAAGTCATTTGGGGATAGAAGATTCCATAAAATTTCATACTGACCCAATTCCAAATAATAAAATGATCACCGTTTATAGCAGTTGCGATATTTTCGTCCTTCCGAGTCTGAGAGAACCTTTTGGTCGGGCGTTGGTAGAAGCCTTGGCATGTGGAAAACCAGCAATAGCTACAAATATAGGTGGGCCAAAGGACTTAATAATTGATGAAAGAACAGGATATTTAGTTCAACCTGGGGACATTAGGCAATTAGCGGCACGAATGATAGCGTTACTCACCGATCATAATTTGGCCGAAGAATTAGGATTCAATGCAAGACATAGAATTGAGAAAGAATACGATTGGGAAGTAATAGCCAGCGCTTATGAAAAAGTGTATTCCCAAATCATGTAGTTTTTAGAAGAAGATTAACACAAATTACAGTATTATTATTGCAGCGAATTAACGGTGTAAGACGAATGGGTCTAATAGACACCATAATTGGCGTTTTCTTGCTTGATAAGAAATCATATGACTCATTAACAGAAGAAAAACCAGGTGAGTTTGCAAAAATCGCCGTATTAGAAATTAGTATCATATTATTAACCTATCTGTTTTTTTATCTCTTTGTAGCAGAGATTCACCTTGTTAACATATTTGGACTTCTATCATTGATCCCAATAATGATTTCTTTTGGCTTCGCTTTTGTAACATGGATTATTGCTCAAAAAAGTAGGATACAAATAGTTACGCACAGATTTCGGATATTCATCTTTGCATCTTTACCTGTTGTATTGCTACCACTTTCAATAATCTTCTATCTACTTTTAGGCAATTTCATTCGTACAACATTATCTATTCTCTTCTTGATTTCCTTATGGACGCTATTTTGCAGTATTCAACTTAGTGGCTTATTTTGTAAAAAAGAGAAAATAGAATCAAAGCTACCCATGCTTTTTGTTATAATAATCCTGTTAACAAGTGCTTTGGAGTATATTTTGATAGTTCCAGCTGGTGTAAGCGGGGCAGACGCCGCAACGTTCTATTTTATGGCAGTACGATTTTCAGAAAATCCCACACTCTCGTCATTTTACTATGAGGATCCGCTCATACCTTTGATGAATGAATTATTGAATGGAAAGTCCGATCTAAACTTCTTAACAATCCCGAATACTTATGTATATGATCGAACAACAGGAAAGGTATATGCTGACAAATCCATTGGAGCACCGCTAGTTTTTGCATTAAGTATTATATTATTTGGAAAAAACGCAGCACTTTATGTGAATGTGGTTTTTGGATTTTTGACTAATCTTGTAACATACTTTTGTGCAAAAGAAATCTTTAAAAATGATATAAAGCGAAATCAGATAGCAGCAATCTCTGTCTCGGCTCTCGCCTTTAATCCTATACATCTAATTCTTTGTGGCTTTACTTTAAGCGATATAATTTCTGAATTTTGTATAATCTTGTCAATTTTTTGTCTTCTAAAACAAAAGAAGAATAATGGTATACGTTTTTTCCTTTTTTCTGGCGCTAGTTTTGGATATGCTATTCTAACGCGTCCAACAAACATCCTTATAGTTATTCCCGTAATATTATTAATAGTTGTAGAAAAACCGCAAATCATTACTGATGCTAGACTGTATATTTATTTTGGAACTATAGTCACTGTAGCAAGCCCTGCACTTATATACAACAATTTACTTTTCGGTACTCCTCTAAAAAGTCAAAGTTGGATTCTTTCGATATATTATGAGTTTGCTCTACAGAGATTAGTCCAACAGATTATCATATATGCACAAGAGATCGTATGGAATTTTGGAGTGTTTATACCAATAGCTTTTATTGGGTTCTACGTGTTTTTCAAAAAAAATCAGAAGAGAGCGCTATTTCTTCTAGGATGCATTATCGCAACCTTTGCCCCTTATGCCTTCTATATATACTCTGTGGGACGATTCATGCTCCCAGCTTTTCCTATTTTAGCAATATTCTCAGGAAAAGGCTTACAGGAAATTTATCGATTCATAAAAGGGATTCCATATGAAAAAAACTTAACTAAGGGGTTAACGACAATGATTTTGATACTATGTGTGCTATCGATCACAGTACGATACCATCCATTACTACCGAATCGAGAATGGCTCAATACCAGCAGTTCGGGGCTCACAAAGAGTAAACTTGACGCAGTCTGTCAAATAAAAAATACAACGCAAGAAGACTCAGTAATCCTTTGTGGTGCACTGACAACTCCACTACGAATTTATGCTGAAAGGTACACAATATATATTACATATCACCCTCAATGGTATCAAAGTATAGAAGGAAAGGAAGAAGAACTAAAACAAATACTCAATTGGTTTTTAGAGCATGATAGAAATGTGTTTTTACTGATAGATGAACCAAAATCTACTCCTAGGTTAATGGACTATTTGATTGAATTCTATCACTTTGAGTTAGTACTGAATATTTCCAATAGTCTGGAAGGCTGGAGTTACCTACTTTATCAAATAAACCATGGTTAGAGAATTTAACTTTCTATTTTTATGCCTCTTGGCGGATATATTCCCTTTACATCAAGTCGTATTAGACCTCTTATCATTCCAAAGCTTTTCAGTATAATAAATAGTAGTGAAACAAATGGTAGGACTAAAAGTCCTTTTATACCAATTCTCTGCTTTATTTTAATTTTGAGCCCCTTGATAAAGTAATAACCTATCAATCCAATAATAGGTAGAAATAACAGTCCAAAAGCTCTTATAGAGGATATTACGGATGCAAATAAGAGGATTGGGGAGAATAGATAGCCAAAGAGTAAAGTTAAGACCAGTAATGAAATGATAATTGATTTTTTATTAAGAAAAACTCCATATCGTCTATATAGTGTCCCTTCTGTGATACTTGTCCGATAAATTTGTTTGCAATACTTTTTGAAAGGTTTGTTAAGGTAATGACGAATTACTGCTCTCCTGTCCTTAATTATTTGATAATCTTGTGAGAGTCTATAGCCGATATCCTTGTCTGGGTAGTCAATACTTTCATCAAATCCCCCTATTTTGATAAGAGCATCCTTTCTAATTGCAGTCCCATAGGTAGACATACTTCTCCAAGTTACTTTGTGTGGCTCTCTATTAAGTGCATTGGACACCTTTGCGTTATAATAGTCATGAAATGCTGCTCTTATCTGTGAGATGAATTTGTCTCCAAAAACGCAGGCTTGTCCACCAATTACGCATCCAACATCTGGATTAGTGAAATGCTCAACTAAAAACGTAAGCCAATGAACATCTACCCTTACATCCGCATCAGTAAAAGCGATAATATCGCCTTTAGCTTCCTTAACGCCTATATTATGTGCAGGTCCTATCTTATATTTTGGATTTTCGATAATGCGGACAGGATATTTCGATGCGATTTCAACTGTTCTATCAGTGGACTTTCCATCAATGACGAGAATTTCATACCTTTCTTGGGGAAAATCTAAGTTAAGGATACTTCGTAGGCACGTCTCAATATTCTTTTCCTCGTTTCTTGTAGGAATTACAATTGATACGAAGCTCATAATAGTGCCTTCTTTAATTTAATCTGTTAGAGGGAATAACCTGCCATAAATCTTCCCGAGTTCTCTCACAAATTCTGTAAATATTGTTAAAAAAGCGCCTATTATTGATTTTTTTGATCTATATTTAATCACGGCTGTAAGTAAGACAACGTAACAGATTGTTAAAAATACTGAACACCAAAAATATGGCTTAAACATACTTAAATAAAACGAAACAGCACCCAGCGAGAGAACAACTATTGCAACAGGAATTAGAATGATATAGATTATTCTTTTTTTACTGTCTGAATGATGTCCCAACTTTTTTTCCAAATATGCCCGACTTTTTCCCAACTTAAATTTCTTTCTAAGAAGCGCAGAAAACGATGGAACGTAGTCGTGATGCGCTACTGCATAAGGCGTATAGACTAAAAGATAACCTGCACTCAAAAGTCTCGAACAAAGTTCATTTTCATCGTGACCATATTTTATTTTCGTATCGAAATAACCAGCCTCAATTAAAGCAGATTTTCTGAAAGCCATGTTACATCCAACAAAATATTTTGTTTCTTTAATATCTGGACCTTGATCATAATCAGGAGCAAATTCGCGATTGAACAAAGTATTTGTAATAGGAATTACCTTTCCGCTTACTCCAGCAATTCTTTCGTCTTCAAAGGGTTTAACAAGGCTTTTTAACCAGTCCTTTTCAGCTATTGCATCATCATCAAGAAAAACAACTATACCACCCTTACTGTTAGAAATACCTAGATTACGTGCTGCTGAAATTCCAGATCTCTTTGATTCCCTAACGAACTTAATAGGATACTGCTTAATTAGATCGATAGTACAATCTGTTGAACCACCATCAACTACAACAATTTCGAAATTTGTATTTTTTTGAGCCATTAACGAATCCAAACAACGCTCTAATTCTCTACAACGGTTATATGTGATAATGATGACAGAAATCAATGATGATACGTTTCTGCTCAATTAAGCACCTTCTAATTCATCATTGTATAGTTGTAATATTTTTTTTGCACATAAATTCCATGTGAAATCGTTTTCAACTCGTGACCTTGCATTTTCTCCCATCAGTTTGGCATCATCTTGATGCTCTAAGAGATCTATTATCTTATCTGCAAGTAGATTTGAGCTTTTTGAGGGAATAAGAATTCCCTCATGTTCATCGTTGATTAATTCAGGAATTCCTGAAACCTTCGATGCAATTATAGGAGTTTCACATGCCATTGCCTCAAGAATGACTTTTGGACATGGATCATAGAGAGTTGGAAGTACAAAAACATCTGCCATCGAATAATATTTCGGTAATTCTTGATTTGGGATCTTATCCATCAATCCTACAAAAGGAGTAATCTTAAGATTTTTGATATTTTCTCTGAGTATATTCCAGTATACATCTGTTCGTAGCCATTTCGGTGTCCCTCCAACTGCCAGAAAAAATACATTCGGAATACGTTTGGAAACCTTTGGTATCGCTTTTAATAAGTAAGGAAGACCTTTTCTTAGACCAAAATGTCCAACAAAAAGCACTACTCTTTTTTCACTTAAACCAAGTTGTTCCTTTAGTTTTAAACCTTCTTTTACTTTATGAAATAAATCAATATCTACTCCATTATGTATAACACGGATTTTTTGGCTTGGAATTCCATAATATTGCACTAATTCCTCTTTTATTGCATTACTAACTGCAATTAAAATATCAGCTCTCTTCCACATAGCTTTTTGTCTTAAAAGAGAAAACTTATTCCAAAAATTTGTCCTTATTGCAGCAGAAAATGAATATTGTACAGGTGAGGCAATATCCTGTGCCATACCCCCAAGTGTGGTAGTGTGAATATGATTAAATAATGGTTTCTTTACAGTAGTAAAACGTCTTGTTAGGCTGTATAGAAGACTCGCTGTGGCATGTGTGTGAACTATATCAATGCCTCTTGATTTATCTAATTCCTTTAGTTTTTTAATTGCATAGAAATTATACGGATTTCTTACTCTATGTACAATAATGCCATCAGGAGATTCTAATTGAGGAGTGTGTTTATCTATTGCAGCAATTACGTGAACTTCAGCCCCTAGTTTGACCTGCTCTTTGGAAATAAAATAGAATACCGGTTCTAACCCAAAAGTCATTCGACCTTTTTGTGGAAAGGATCTGACCAGTCGACAAACTATTTTATCATTACCTCGCAAGAAAGATCCCTCAAATTGTTGGAGGATAGTAAATTTACTAATTAATCTTTCTGATAGTTCTCCAAAAACGAGTTAAGTATAATGATACAACGGAAATTAATAAGCCATAACTAAAAAAAAGGTTGCGAATTAACATTAAAAGGGGATACAAAACAAGAACTCTCAAGTCTAATTTGTTTTTGAAAAGATATCTTGCTCTTATTGTCATTAGAAAATAGAATAGTACAAATGCTAACGTAAATCCAATGATTAATGATACAAAAAAGCGTTGAAGCAGCCAGATCAAGCAGGGAATAAAAAGTGTGCCAAAAAGTGTAAAAAAGAACCGAATCTTGTCTCTTTTTGATAAACCGTAAGTGTCTATGAATGCCTGTCGCCCTCTGCCATGTCTGAATGAGCGTTTTAAAAACTGTATCCAAGAATCTGTAAGACGATGACTCCATACTTCGTGAGGTGTTATAGCAGTTGTATAACCAAGTTTAGATGCACGAGCCCATAATTCTCTATCTTCAGCTATTTCTACACTTTGTTTGAACCCACCAGTTTCCTCAAGTATATGCCTTTTAAAGGCCCACGCAGATTGAGGCGTATTTGTGCCTTCTTTCATTTTTCTATTTCTTGCCCATATCTCTGCCTCTAGCAAACTAGTAAGGTTATTAGCTACATTGAGACCATCTCCAATCGGATGAACCATATCATAACCTTTGCTAATTGTTTTGTATATCGTTGAAAGAAAATCAGGTCGATATAACGCGTCTGTTTCACAAAATACTACTATACTGCCATTGGATCTCGAAAGCCCAATGTTTCTTGCTGTGGATCTATCAACATGATCAATTTCACAGATGATTATTCTAGGTTCATATTCAAATTTCTTTAACTCTTTATAAGTTCGATCAGTGCTTCCCTTGTCAAATAAACAAATGATTTCAAATGAACTCAGGTCTTGCATCACTAGAGATTGTAGACAATCCTTAACATAATTTTCATCATTATAGAATGATAATATCACAGAAACATTTACAGGCGAATTACTAGAATCAGATGTCGTGATATTCAATGGATCATCCCACTACGAGACATAATTATAATCAATATTGAGTAATCAATTTCACTTAAGAAGATAAATAGTTCATCATCAATACCACTAAATCTATATAATTTATTTAATGAGGGATCTCATAGAAAATGAAAATCGCGCAAGTGAGCGTATATTTTTATCCTGCAATGATAGGCGGCATAGAGTGGTATATACGTAATATTTCGAAAGAGTTAGTCAAAAGAGGTCATGAGGTTCACATTTTTACAGTAAATGCTAAAGATGGGAAATCATTAGGGCCTTCGGAAGAAATCTTCGAAGGAATACACATTCATCGGCTGCCAATCCTACTTGATATTAGTTATCGGCTAAAGTTTTGGCCAACACTTCTATTTCGAATTTTGAGAGAGAAATTCGATGTAATCCATGTATACGACTATATAACGACGCATGCGATGCTTGTACCCTTATTAAACCTATTAAAAGATATAAGAACAGTCCTAATGATTTATGATATTCATCATCTTGTACCACGACGCCCAGTTAAGTATATTCCATTAGCGCTTTTTGATAAGTATTTTTCGCGAATGGTTTTAAGGCGTTATGACAGGCTTTTAATTCGAACCAGTCTTTTAATAGATCCGATTCTAAAAATGGGTGCCAAAAAGGACCAAATAAGGATTACACCCTCAGGGATACGATCAGAAAGTCTTGAAGAATATAATGGCGATATTTTCAAGAAGAGATATGGAATTGATGGACCTATTATATTATACTTAGGCAGGCTTCATCCGATGAAAGGTCCACAAGTCCTAATAAAAGCAGTTCCAAATATTATTAAGGATATACCAGATGCAAAATTTGTTATTATAGGACCAGACCAAGTTAACTACAAAAAAATTCTTGAAAATCTAAGTAAAAAACTTCATGTAGAAGATTATGTACATATCTTTGATCCGATCTACAATATTAAAGAAAAAATGCAGGCTTATGCTTCGTGTGATGTTTTTGTTTTACCTAGTGGATACGAAGGATTTGGTCAAGTTTTAGTTGAAGCGATGGCTCAAGGAAAGCCTATTGTTGCTACAAATGCTGGAAGCATTCCAAATGTAGTGACTGACAAAAAAGAAGGATTTTTAGTAAAATATGGAGATTATGGGGAATTAGCCTCTAAAATAAAACAAATTCTTCTTACCCCAGAATTAAGTAAAGCACTTGGAAACGCAGGAAGAAAAAAAGCAAGACAATATACATACGAAGAATTAGCAGCACAACTTGAAAAGATTTATTTGGAATTAAAGTAATAATCAGAAGACTTAAAAAAAAATGAAAGTAAGTTAATAGGCGTTAGAATGAAACAACGGCGAATTTTCATATTATTGGTCATTATAATTTCTACATTATTCGTTTTATCGTCATATAGCAGCGCGACTTCTATTTCTCACGTTAATAATACAACACTTGTCCCCGCAGATTCAAAAAACCAAGTGCCAGATATTACGAAAAATACTGCATTTATAACTCAGACGTTTTATCTAAGCGATCAGTTTGCAGTATATGGCGAACCAACGTCCTCTACCGTCATTGATGCAGAAATATTCATCATAAAACATCCTGAAACAAACCCTGTTCTCTCAGTTCCCTACTTTGGAGAAGTAAAAGCAATTCGAAATCCATCATTCATTTCGTATAAGTATGGCCAAGACGTTTGGGGTCATAACGTGATAGAATTTAATATCCCGAGAACGACAGGCTATGCCAAAATCTCTGTAGAATACGAAGAACAAAACTTACTTTCGATAATGTATCGGAATTATATGAAAATCTACTATGCGGAATCAACGATTGGATTTATTAGAATTAACAATCTTTCCTATGATGTCCAATACTACATGTCGTTTATACTGCCAATTGATGCCGAATTTTTGTATGGATTTCCCTGGGGAGTAAGGGAAGATTCTACTATCAGATATACTGAACGCGAACTTACCGTGAGAGTGAACAGTGGGCTTTATCTACATATTGCCTATCAACCCAAGAGATTGAAGATTTATTCGACGCTTCTCTCAATTCCAGCCTTCCTGATCATCCCATTTATGTATATATCAACTACACAAAGATATTTCCAACGAAGTATAAGGAAAATCACCCGATCAGGCATTTATAAAAAATGCAATTACATGATTCGTCAGATTCAGCCTATGCGCTTTGCTATTGCGTTCTATATATTTACAACTATGCTAATGGTTTCATTATCAATATCAGTAGGACCCAATCCAGATGCAACAATTGTTGTCATCGCAGACAATTTTAACGAAATATCCGATAATATTCACGTTAAATATCCACATGCGAAGATATTTCACTATTGGTCAGTTCAAAAACGATTAAATCAATTACGAGATGTGAAACAAATTGATATCTTCATCGTAGGATATCATCCAAATCCAGCGCAATATATCGTAGATGATATCATTGTATCTTCTGAATCAGGTGTAAGATTAATAATATTAGAGGAACAGCAAGGCACTCCACTTGCATCAGCGATACTTAAAGAATTCAATGCTGGAAGGGGCGATAATTTAAGGATAATTCCATTGAACAGTGTAAATGGACATGTTGGAAGTATATACAAACAGAGACAAAAACTTCATCGGTTATATGAACCATCTTCTGAACTATTTATAGAAACCTGCTCCATTATTGCATTTCTATCCCTGTTACATTTCTATGCTGCTGGAATGGTAGTAACTGCAGCCGCGACACCTCCATCTACAAAATCAATGACTGAAGTGTTTTTACAAGCGATTTTATCAACTTTCGCGGTATTTTCTTTTAGTATGATTTCTCTCTTTTCTGTAGGCAAGTTATTAACAGTCCTTCCTGCAGTTCATGGTGCATCAGGAGTTGTTGACGGATATCCAATGACTTTGGTTGGATACCTTCCAAGCCTTCCTCCACCGTTTCCTTCTTTTGGAGGAGGCAATCTTTTGCGTGCTGCATTCAGCGCCTTAGGAATAGTTACAATAATCCTAATTAATCACAACAACAATATCATAAAACTCGATTTCACACTTTTTGTTTGCCTATTAGGAGGGATAGGTGTACTTACGGTATCCCCCTATTTTGGTCCATTCATTATAGGATTGGCAGTGGTTTTTGTTACATCGGGCATTGGCCCCGTAACCGGAGCCCCTCGAATATTGGCTGCAGACATATCACTGTTTCTTCTTACATTCTCTGAGTTCTTAGAATTAGGGAATTACTCACGTGGCATAATGCTCTTCTTCGCTTCTGTGGTTCCATTAACGATAACCAGGAAACTCTCAAGAAGGTTACGCACGCCTGTGTATATAATTATGATTCCAGTGTTAGCAAGAGGATTAATGCGCCTTGGTGAGATGAATCCCTATACGCTTATAAATAGTGCAATTCCAGGTCTCTTTTTCGGAATAGCGCTTGCAGCGATCTTTCTTCTATTGAATGCTGCTGCATATCTCTCGTTTAGAGCGATAGTAAGACTAAAGCAATGGTTCAGATAATTTGGAAAGTAGATTAAAACTGACAGATGCTAATAAGAAAAATCTAGCGGGAGTAGAGGGACAGTAGTGTATTCAAAATATTGTGACGTTTTTCTTAATCCTCTAAGTTTCTCAAGGAAGAACCACATTCTTATAAGCACCTCAAGAAAGAATGCTGACTTGAACGTTTTTGTGATTTTAAAAAGTAATTTAAATAGACTAGAAGGATGATATTCAAAAATCTCATTCATCAATAAAAAGGCTTGGTTTTTCTTTTTATGTCTCAATAACAATCGACCCCATGGGTTGTAAATTTGAATGAGTTCTCTCTTTTCAGCTACGCTCAAGGGTAGTTTCAAGAAATTCTCCAATACATTGATGATCAACTTCTCTTCAATCCCTTCTTTTCTTGCACGAGCCAATTCTCTTGCAAATATTGCCATTCTCCTTTGATAAACAATTTTTTTGAAGGAAAGTGAAAGATAGTTAAGACGATATTTGTAGAGAGGATCTGATAGATTTGCAACCTTGAATTTCTCCACAAACCTCAACCATAGGTCGTAATCTTGTGCTGTAAAGAGTATTTCTCGATATCCTCCTAATTCAAAAAAGCTTTGCCTTCTGAACATCACCGAACCATGCCAAAAGTGATTAGAATGTTTAATAGCGATCCTTAGAGAAGAGTGGTCTATTGGGTATTTGATTGTTTTTAGATAAAAGCCTCTGATATCTATGATTTTAGCTGCAGTACCAAGGAGTGCAATATCCTTGTGAAGTTCCAAAAATTCGATTTGCTTTTCGAGCCTATCCAGCAGTGATATATCATCAGCATCTTGTCGTGCAATGTATTTTCCCTTTGCTAGAGCGATTCCTTTGTTTAATGATTTTGTAAGCCCCATATGTTTTTGATGAGTCAGAACAATGCGTGGGTCATTGTAAGACTCAAGAATTTCTTGTGTTTTATCGGTAGATCCATCATTTATGATAATAAACTCGAAATTTCTAAAAGTCTGATTGAGAATGCTGTCTACAGCTTCACGAACATATTTTTCGCTGTTATAAACTGCCGTTACTACACTAATAATCGGTTCATTGATCATAATCAAACCACTCAGATCAATCTAGCCTCACTTAAATAACATTTCAAGAATTTAATTTGCTCGTTCTTTTAATTAGAGGATATTTTAATAAAAATTGATCACTAGTGCGCTTGTTCAAAGTTCACATATATCCCAAGAGTTCCAGCTGATTCTTGATTGACCGGAGTTCATCCTCAGTGTATTCACCTTCTTGCTTCACAAGTTTTGATTCCTGTGGGAGTCCGTAGACGTGGGTTATAAGACTATACACATCAGTGATATCGAAAGAATTAAGTAGATAAAACAATATCCCATATTCTCTAAATTTCCATGCACGCTTTAGTTTTCGGATAAGTTTTAATATGAACGAAATTGGACGGCTTCGCATTTTCCTGATAAACTGTAGATATCTTCTGTTTTTGATTCGTTTTAGTGCGAGTTCAATATCCTTTCCTACACAAATCAATGTCCCATACCGGCGATGTGTAGTTTCAGGGTTTTCTCTAAATGGTTCTCCTCTCCAAGGCACCATAGCTAATCCGTGATCACTGACGATTAGCAAATTATCGAATTCAAAGAACTTAAAAATCTCTTTTAGCGCCTTGTCTGCTGCTTTATAAGTTTGATCAATGGGAAAAATTCTGCGGCAATGAGCCGCAATATCGGTAAAAGAAAAACCAATTGCTAAGAAATCCAAATCGGAATAATCAAGTTCCTTCAATATTTGGCGAATACAAGTTATTTTTTCCAATTCTCTTTCAATTGAATGCTCAATCGCTTCAAATGTTACAGCTTCTTTACGCGGAGGTATTTTCTCATTAGCCCATAAGTACGCACAATAGGTTGATAAGACGATTTCTTTGATAGAAGGCGGGTAGAAATACTCATCATCATCCCGATATTGAGGAGCCGTAATCGGAAAACCGGCAACCATGAAAGCATCGATATTTTTAACAGGGAACGTCATTGGCATCCCAATACATCCAATTTGTAATCCTGCTTCTCCTAAAGCCTCAAATATTGTCTGTGCACCGATCCCTTTTAACGTTGAAACTCTATCTGGATCGCGAGACAGGGCGATAACGTTGATCTCTGAAGGAGATCTGCCTGTATACATCGCGCCCCACGCCTCCTCAGTCATTGTACTTGGCACAGTACGTAACAGGTGGATTTTCTTTCGAAATTTTCTAAATGTTGGAAATTTGGTGATCATGGAAGGCTCCAGTCCATCAAATCCAATCATCAATAACTTCATTTGTCTGCTCCCTTTTTGGACTTGATCTTTTCAGTCTCACTCAAGAGTTTTAAAAGCCTTTAATAAACAATACTGAAAGCTATTATCTTTTATTGCAGCTAGCATTAAAGTTAATTGACGTTCTTCAAGGTCTTCCACACTTTATAAAGTGATAGATATTTCTCTGTTATTTCATCCAGAGTAGGAATTGAAATTAGGTTTTGATATAACTCATAATTCTTCACTAAGCGATTTAATAACGGCAGAATCTCTTCCTTTTTGTTAAATCCAAGTCCTCCATATCCTACTATCTCAGGATGACCTCCTTCATTCAGATAAAGTGAGGGTAAGCCACATGCTAAAGCTTCAATAAGGGCATTTGAACAAGGATCATTCTTACTAGCAGTAATGTAGATGTCATGATTACGCAATATGCTTCCCAGTGCTTTTGAAGGCTGAGGACGAATATGACAAATATTTTCAAATTCAAAGGGAGTATTACCAGCAAAAGTATATTCGAATCTACTCCAATCTAGGTTTTCTTCAATCCATTTATATACCTCGAATCCTTTGCGTGGATTACGTGACCAGCTTGTAGAGATTAAGCGGATCTTTCTGTCTGAAGAAAATGGAATTCGTCCTTTACTGTGAAAAATTGTTGGATCTACTGCATTTGGAATGACTATGGGTCTTTTTGGAGTATACCCCATTTCAATAGTTTTTTGATAACTCCAATAAGATTGGAATACAGTAAAATCAGCTACCATCTCATTAAGTTTAAATATCGCATCATCTATGTCTTTATCCTTACCCCTCACTAAAAATGTGGGTCCATCCACTCTATTTATCATGCAGATACGGTTATAATTTACTCCAGAATCCTTTAAGATGTTCATATCAAATAAAAAAGAATTAAATAGACAAATCTTATTATTGCTTCTCAGTTTGGTGGAGATTTTCCATCCCTTAGCTTGCATTGCTTTCTTCAAAGCAATTAGAAATTGATTGCCACCACCCCAAGGTGGCTTATGAAAAGTATGTAAAATTGTGATGAATCCAAGTTTTCTAAACTTATTATGTAAACGATCGAAAAAGGGTATTTCAGTTGTTTCTTCAACTTTCTGTCTACCAACAGTTTTTGTTCGTACATTTCTGCTAGTCAATTCACGATAAATGCGCTCCCAATATCCCTTCACTTTCTCCAGGGTGTGTTCTTCTAATATTTTTCTATAATTAGGTTCAATGAACTTTAACAAACTATTATTTTCAATATCGTTGACTATTAGGTCGATTCCTTCTATTGGATCAAAGTAGATAGTTTCTGTTTCCAAAATATCAGCAGCGTGACCAACATTTGTACTAAGTATCTTGCATTTAGTTGCAGCGCATTCTGTCAGGGCTTTTGGTCCACCTTCTATGCGACTGGTTACCAGATAAAGATCAATTATATTATAGAGATAATTGATGGTTTCTTGTGGAAGATTATTAATAAAGATATCATCTTTCAGTTCCTTTAGCCTCTCTCCGATATAGACAAAAGGAATTGAATATTTTAAAAATTGATTGATAAGCCAAAACCTTCGCGGTCCAGCTAATATTACACAAATATCTGTTTTCTGTTGATAGAGTTTTTTGATTATCTCAAAAAAAACATCAGGTCCTTTCATATATTTAGGTGTTTTAAGATCTTTAGCTTTAGTATCCCTTTGGAAACTCCCTATGAGATATTTATCATTAGGTATACTATATTTCCTTCGAAATTCATCTAAATTTTCGTCTCGTCCATTTATTTTGTGAAATATCTCCAAGTCAACAGTATATGGTACATAATTCGCCTCACAACCTATACCTTTAAGCATTTTCTTAGCCCTTTTGGACATCACAATCCATTTGTCCACAAACGGCAGTATCCTATGATATTCTGAACGCATTAGCATATGTCTAACGTCATGCGGGATGTGTGCGATTACATATTTCTCCGCAAGATATTTAGGATCAATATCTCTTAGCCAATACCAGTTCACTGAATGAATAACATCACAATTTTGAAGATTGGTAAATTCACAGAACGGTGATAAACATTTGCGTAAGAGATTGAGGTCATCATCAGTTGCCCAATTAATTGGTTCGCCGCCTGTTAAAAACACTTTATACATATCTTTCACTCATGTTAACTATTGCTCATATCTTACAGGTCAGGATGCTTTCTTTAACCAGCAGGTTCATTTGTAAAGTTTTAATTCGAGTAAGAATTCATTCCTTATTTTTAAACAAAAATCTTATGGTTCGAATGATTTCAGACCTATTTCTTTATTTATGCCTAAAGCTTCTAAGATGAAACCTATCCCCCATGTAAACATTACAGTTCCATGAATATCAGGTTCATTAAATCCTTTTGTTATTTTTACTCCGTAATAACTACTATCTGATCTATTTGGATAAAAAGAAAATCCACCAATATCTTCATAATAATACTGGCGGTAGATTTCTAACCTTTCCTTGAAAAATTCTTCAATTTCATGCTGTCTATAGGAGAAATTGAGCGTTTTTGCGCAGTTATACAGAACATAGACGATGTTAAAATTATCGCATGCTTGTCTATTGTTTATCGCATTTAAAGCCAAATCTATGAGTTTCTCTGGATTATTAATTGGCTCGCCCATTATATTTAATCCTGTAATTATTTTCATAGCACCATTAATCTTTTGGCTCAATGTCGTATTTCCTATATACCAACTTCCATCATTCCTTTGAAGCCGCCTATTTAACCATTCTAGGACATGATTGGTCAGTTTGTCAACATCATAATCAAAAAGGTTCGGGTAAAATTTCTTCATATTAAATAAAAAGAAAACTAAATGACTAAAATGACTGCCTGCGTTCCATGGCATATTCCAATTTAAGGAAGAGAGATATTTATCTATAGATTTCTTTGATTTTGGAAAATTCCGAAAAGGAATAGGTGGTTTTTTATTAATCATAAAAAGTGTGGAAAAGGATTGTCTAGTTTCAGCCCTTTTTTCATTTCCTCTGAGTAAATTTCGTAAGCGAAGTTTTTTTAATGAGCGAAAAATCCTTCCCCATGAAAGTGTTCTTCTATGTAGATAATCATCGTAAAAGTAACCATTTGATTTTTGAAATGAAACAATGAAGTCATAAATCGCATCTATGTCGATTTGTTTGAGTGCATCAATCATATAATATATCTTTAAAGCAAAAACGGAGTTTCCAAGCCCCCAATGTACGTTTTCATCGTATAAATCTCCAGAGAGCGAATATTTGTAAAATCCGTTTTTCCCCTTCATCTTATTCAAAAAAAAGAGAAGTTTTTCTTTCAGTTCGTTTAATATGTCCAGCATCTTAGATATCTCAAGAAATTTCCTAAAATCATATTATATATAGATTTTCAAGTTTTCTAACACATCAGGATATGCTAACTAATTAAAGCATTTTGTAGTTTTAGTTTTTTCAATCTGAATGAAAAGATTACAATTTTGGAGATCCTGAATTTACAAAAGGATATGCATCTCTACAGATAACTGAAATTGTTGTTTCTGTAACGTTGATCTTCATATTAATGATTCTATTATGTGGCTTAATTTGTTAGTCACTCTGCATTTGTCGAATGCTTTATAAGACTAAATATTTCCTTTGGAGTTTATATTGTGGATAAATCAAAATCCTAAATCTCGTAAACAAGACAATAGACGTTCTTTGTTCGTGAGAATATCAACTTCTCTTTGTGAATTTCGAGATAGCTCTTGACGAATAGATACCGAAAGAAGTTTTTCAAATGCTTTTACGTAATCTTTTGCATTTTCAGCAAATATGAAAGAATTTGCTATATATGGAATTCCTGAGAAAGTTCTCCTGAAACCAATTGTAGGAACACCTTTCTTAAGTGCCTCTAACATTTTTATCTTGCAACCCCTCCCTGCTTTTATGGGAATACAAGCAATATCCATTTTATTGTACAAAGATTCTATGTCTTCAACAAAATCGTGGACAATAAGATTTTCTGTTTGTTTCATATCATAGACTTCTCTTGCTCCTCTTCCTGTTATATGGAATCTAAACTTTTTTGGATGTTTCTTATTGACTAATGGAATTATTTTTTTTACAAGATAGTCGCCACCACTACGATTCACATTGTTAGAGAAATTGCCCCCCATGTAAATCACATCAAGAGTTTCCTTGTCTTTCACATCAACTTTTGTGAACTCTCCGAGATATAGAGGGAAGTAAATTGGCTTATTTGTAAGGAATATTCTTTTATAAAGTTCAAAATCCCCCCAAGAAATGCAAAGAATTTCGTCAGACAGCTTTAACATAAGCCTTTCACCGAATAAAATGCTTAGCCATACGCGCCAGTCCCTTTTTATCATTTTTAACCAATTATATAACCCATCTCCCATATTTATTTTCGCTTTATCATAATTATGAAAGAGTTCGAAGTTATGAACTCTAAATATTATTTTAGCATCGCCTTTTTTCAATAACGAACATAAATAAGCAAAACGAGTATATTCAAAAAGAAGTATATCAGGTTTTTCGCTCTCAATGTGAGACTGTATTGTTCGAATTGCATGAACATTAACAAGAGGTCCTACCTGATACCAATAGGTATAAATATTGTCTTGTTCTCTCTTTCTTTTCAAGAATTCAATTTTTATGCCATATTTAAGAGCGTTTTGTCGATTCAGATCAAAATCAGTCGGATATCGTTCCCTATTGTAGCAAAAAAGAGTAATATCGTAACCTAGTTCTTTGAATAACAAGACATGGCCCAAAATATCTTTTTGGTTAGCCGCAATTGCCGGAAAGATAGGAATTGGCGAAAAAATAAACACTTTCCGAGTAGGCATATCTAATATCCTCTGATTTTGCTGTTTGGATTAATAGGATTTTTGGCTACATTTAATGTGTCTATCTGCACTGTCTATAACTTTACATCTTTTTTTTCGAATAAATCTCATAACGTCTTTTCAATAGTTTTGAGTATTCACATGAAATCATGTAGATTTTATTCTTTAGCTTTTCACTAAATCATTTAAATAAACATTTTCTAATTTCATCTGATTTCCTCTAACAAGAAACTTGTATAATGATAATTTAAATTAGGATCGATTCTAGACAAGATAGGGAGCGTTTTTGTCTGTAAGAGCAGCAACTTTCTTTTTTGAATTTTGATAGAATATCCTTGAATACGTATATTGATTTCCATTGTTTTAAAAGTTTTAAATTGTTCCACAAACTTCGAAGAATATTTTGTATAGTCCATATCTGTCTTCTCTAATTAAGGCTCCATTTTTTCAAAGAGGAGATAAATAATTTATGGAAAAATCTGATCTAATTAAATAGGCTTACAGACTGCTATAAAATCGAGACGTAAAAACCTAAATGGAGAATTATTAAGTTGACCTATCTCAATAGCCAAAAAGTATTTCTTTCAATAATTGTTCAGTAAAAAGGTGAGGTGTCCCAGGAGTTTATGAGAAGGGTTCAATAAATGATATAGTTAAACAAATCTAGAAAATCAATAATGCTCTTGAATTGGGGCTATGTAAATGAAGAGAAAAGTATTCTTAGTACTTCCTACTTATAATGAAGAAGGAAACATCGGACGGTTATTGGACAGAATTGAAGAAACAATGAATAAGTTTTCTCTTACCCCATATGAAATTATTTTGATAGACGATGGAAGCAATGATTCTACTGAGAAAATTGTTAGTTCTCGATCAAAAAAAATGCCGATAATCTTTGAAAAACATGATAAAAACATGGGACTAGGCGCTACAATTCGTGATGGGCTTTATACTGCCTCAAAATTGGCTTCTGACAGGGACATCCTTATCACAATGGATGCCGATGATACCCACACTCCAAAAGTTATTATAAGAATGGTTAGAATGATTTCAGAGGGATATTGCGTAGTGATTGCATCACGTTTTCAACCCGGATCAAAAACCATAGGAGTTCCCCTAATCAGAAAGATTCTTAGTTTTGGGGCGTCTTGGTTATTTCGCTTAATAATGCCTATCAATGGTGTCAGGGATTATACATGCGGGTATCGGGCTTATAGTTCAAAAGTCATTAAAAACGCTATTAACAGATACGGGAAAAGTTTCATTGATCAGGATGGATTTCAATGCATGGTGGACATCCTCTTAAAGTTTAGGAAAACCAATATTACATTTGGAGAGGTTCCACTCATTTTACGGTATGACAGTAAGAAAGGCAAAAGCAAGATGAATATACCTGCCACTATCAAAAACACTATGGTTTTGCTTATCAAAAGAAGGTTGGGAATATGAAAAACCATAGGTTTGATGCCGAATACTTTCATTGTGTATATAAAAATTATGATTTACAAAATCCCCCCACCAAAATGGCTTTTTATTGCAAACTAGTAGAAGAAGTTACTACGCGAAATCAATTTGTGTTAGATGTGGGGTGTGGATTAGGTAACTTTCTTTCCAAACTACACCCACACTATAAATGCTTTGGCATTGATACAAGTAATTATGCAATTTCTCAGGCGAAGCAGAAAAATCCAGAAATCTCCTCCAATCTGGTTCAATCTGACATTGAAAAAATTCCGTTTAATCATTCCTTTGATATAATTACCGCATTTGATGTAATTGAACATATTGAGGATTTAAGCAAAGTCATTAATGCTGTGAAGTCAAATTTGAGTCCTTCTGGACACTTTATATTCTCAGTTCCTGTTTATGACGGTCCCACAGGACTATTGATTAAAATCATGGACAAGGATCCAACTCATGTCCACAAAAAATCACGAAACTTTTGGCTATACTGGGCAGAAAAATATTTTTTGATTAAAAAGTGGCGTGGCATTTATAGGTTTTTATTTCCTGGTGGTTACTACCTTCACCTGCCAACCAAACTTTTGCGCAATTATGCTCCAGCGATGGTTGTTGTATGCCAAAATACCGACTAAATCACTTTGGATGGGTACATTGGTACGTTAAGAAGCAAGTTCCTTATTTAATATGAAGAATTTAATCCTCTTTACAAAATTATATAATTACGCCATGAAATCTATTCATTTAAATTGCGATGTCATTTTCAAGTTGGTGAGAAAATGAACACTTTTATAGTAGTAAAAAAAATCATTAGATTTCTATATTCTGTATAGCAAAACTTAAGGCTATTTTCATGATTCCTTTATGAACTGCTGTCTTCATCACGACTTCTATTGCTAGAACAAGATTTTAAAGGCCTATATCACAGTTTTGGGTCTTTACATTAAATCAAGTGGTTTTTAATTTGTAAATCGTAACTAAATCATTCAGATAAACATTATCAAAATATTTCTGATTTCCAAACTTGTTCATAGCAACTTCATATTGTTCCTGTTCATCTGGTCCTACATAGATATATGAAACAGAATATGATTCTAGCAATTGAATGGTTTTTTGTTCATTAGTTGAGGTATATATGAAATCAATGTCAGATGCAATCACAACAAGTTCACTACGATTAATTCCTCTTGAAAGAAATACTGACTTCAAATTCAAAAGAACTCTCCTTTCGCCAATGATTGTAACCCATGAATGACCTCTACCAGCTCTGACAAGTTTTCCTCGAATTTCTGTTTGTTCCATATTTATATAATGGAATGTCAAGAATAAGTCATCTTTTTTGGTATTCTTACGCACCCACATTAGCGCATTATATTCTTCTTCGGTTGCCATACTTCCTGCGCGTATTTTGTAGCCTCTAATGTAAATTAATAGTAATGTGGAAAAGCAACAAGTTAGTACTACAAGAAGAATTCCGTAACGTTTAAAGCTGAACCATCTCATTGGCCATCTAACTGGTTTTAAATCAAGAATTTTGACTAAACCTAAACTAGAAAATATATAGACGGGAATATTTAGTAATAATGTAAAAACATGTGTATTCGCTAGTAATAAAGCAATTATGGCTGCCTGATATGTTGTCCCAATGAGGGGAATATTAGCGAGAATTAACGCAATAGCTAGCCATAAAAGAAAAAAATCTCTGATCTTTTTTTCCTTCATTGGATAGAATAGCACACCAATGATCATTAAAAAAAAAGCGATCCCAAAAAATGGCAAATAGAACAGGGGAGATAGATACCTACCAACACCTACTATTGTTTTACCTGTCAAAGCCCCGGCGACAAGTTCAAAAGATAATGGGATAGAAAACAGGAATAATGAAATTAGTAATGTTAAAAAATATCTTAAGCTATTATTTAGAGGCGGTTTAAAATACAATAAAGCCATTATTGATAAAATAAAGAGTTCAATTATCATGCCAGGCGATGTATTAAGCAGTATGCCTAATAGGAGCCCATTAAGAAGCATATACTTAATTTTCTTTGATTTTAAAAACATGTTTAGAAAATAAAAATAAAAACAAAATAGTCCGAATCCGAAAGTTCTTGACAAAGGTCTAAAAAGGTTGACACTGATCAAAGAAGTATAATAGTTGTACTCCACTCTCAGGAATTCGTATAAAAATCCACTTTGGCCTAAATTCAAGATCGGGAATAAATAGGTGGTCCAAAAAAATCCACCTGAAAAGAGAATGAAAAATGTAGTATAGCAACCTATTCTTTTGTTTTTAAAAAGTGAAGAGACCATTATGTAGCTTGTTAATCCAATAAAAATATTTAAAATGATGGAAAAAACTCTAAATACCTGGAGAACAGGAGCCCCAGTTATTGTTACAAAAATTGCAATCAGAAGGGGAAGACCTATCGGGTAATTTATCGCGAAGCCAGCAGCCATTGGATTTGGAAAGGGATGTTCACTTCTTAGAAGTTCCATCGTATAAAGCAAATGTTCGGGAACATCATAATAAGCACTAAAACCATTAACGACGAAATTGCCTTTGTAGAAGACATAATCATAAACATGGGCTAAAAAATTGATAAACGTGCTAATTATAACGACCAAAAGCATATTTCTATCGTATTTCTCTAACTTCATTATAAACATCCTTTAGGTTCTTCTTCATTTCATTAGAAATTTCTTAATCTTTTTTACATAATTGTGTAACTCTATTATGAAATCTCTTTCACTCAAAATTTGAATGTCATTTTCAAATAGATTTTTGTTAAAAAGAATTAGAGCAACAACTGCTGTATAAAGAGTAAGGAATGCGATCCCAATAAGAATATATATTGTAAGCGAAGGTTTAACCCTCAAATATGCGTAAATCATAATTCTCGGATACGCAACTACATGCAAAGTTATAAGCCATATAAGAAAATAAAAGAACTTTTTAAAGCTATTACTGAAAAATATTACTAATGGCAATCCATACATTATGCCTTGTGGTTTACTAAACTTAAAGGTCACCAAAAAAAGTAAAATAACAATTGAGCACCTTTTTAGTAGGGCCTTATCTACAGTTAGTGGGTTCTCTTGATTTCTTTCATGAAAATAATCCAAAAGAACATATGAGAAAATAACCGCTGCTTGAATATAACCTGAGACTGAAAATAATAAAGCTTTTTCTTTTTCTCCGCATAAGATAGAAATCCAATACCAAATTGAAGATCGAGAAGCATTTACAATTATATTCTGAGAAACTCCATTAAAAATATTCCATCCGTAAATTAAGTAAAATGGAATATAAATAAGCACTGTCACGATGATCATGCTCGATACATAAATTAACGTTTTTTTAGCACCGTTTTTTTCGAAGTAATAAAACAATAAGGGAATTGCGAAAATTATTGGATATAATTTCGCCAAAACGGCAATAGTAAGCGAGGACCACGCATACCAAGCCTTATTTTCCACTGCAAAATATATAGTACAAACTGTAAGAGCTAAGGGAAGCAGATCCCATCGACAAATCGTTGTCCACCATACTATTGGTAATAAAATGAAGATGAATGTGATATTAGAGGCATAAATCTGTCCAAAATAGCGAGAAACAAGCCTCATTGTTAAAATAACGGTAATAATCTCAAAAAGTACATTAAATAGACCCATATATAAATAGAAAATTGGACGTAAAAGAACTGAAGAAACCAAGGTGCTGCTGATAAGAGCAGCGCGTCCAACCAAATATAGATATAATGAACCTAAGATAGGAAACCTCAATGAAGTAAACTGATTTGAAACTGCTTTTCTTAAAATTGTATTATAATCAATCCATTCAGCAAGCCATGCAAGCGGGTTTCCGTAAAATGCCCACCTCCCATCTAATATTAAGAAATAACTTAAAAACACAATGAGGAAATACAAGAAATTAACAGTAATTATGAAAAGGATCGTATGTAGTTCGCGTCTTTTTAAACAAAAAGTCTGTACAATCCGATCTATTCTTTTTAGAAAAACCCTAATGATTTTGCTCATTCTTACTTTCCTTCTCTTCAAAATTTTTAAACGAAAATACTTCGCTATCATGATCACTTTTCAATATACTTCGCGAAAAATCCCGATTATTTTTTTTGATAAAATTGGCCAAGCATATTTTTTCAGGATTTTTTCACGTGCTTTCTGTCCGAACTCATCACGTTTCTTCTGTATCATCTTTATTGCACAAGCAATTGCCTTTGAATCTTTTCGTGGAACTATATAACCATCAACTCCGTCATCCACGGCTTCAGCAGAACCAGAATTCTCTGTAATAATCACTGGGCAAGCACAAGCCATTGCTTCAATAGTAACTTGTCCGTAAGGCTCAGCCCATATTGAAGGAACGATTGTTGCGATAGCCCCTGAATATAATTGTTTCAACTCTTTCGGCATTAGAAAATCGGTAAAAACAACCCGGTCCTCAAGATCTAACTGCTTTATTGTTTCAACAATCTCTCTGGTGTGTATATTGTTTTTAAGTTTGCCAGCTAGGACTAGTTTTATATCAGTAGATAGATATTTCAGCGCCTCAACAGCCCATTTTTGACCTTTATTATGATGAATACGGCTCGTAACAAGAACATATGGTTCTATTATATTGAGTTTATTTAGAAATGAAGTTTCATCAACTGGATGATAAAATTCTTCATCTATGCCTGTAGGTATTGCTTCTGCTTTTTTAGAATCAAAAAAGGAACAATACATTTTTGAAAGAGATATAACTCTGTCTGCAGATTCTAGAATTAATTGATACTGGTCATAGCGATCTATCAAGGATTTGAGCGCCTTTAAAGAAAGCATCGCTTTTAGTTTAGGAATGGGAATAGGAGAAACGCAATTTAATAACAATTTCAATTTTCGTTTCAAAGAAATCTGATTTCCATAGAAAAGCTCCTGTTTTGAATGTTCTAGTTTATCACTATACTCAAAAAGCTTCCCTTTTCTCTTAGCACATACTGAACAATTTTCAAATGATCGTTCATTGAAACAAAGTTCATCAGTTTCTGGTTTAATCAACCTAACCTTTAAAGGACAAAGTAACCCCCACCCCCGACAGCAATGGATAACTGGAATTCCTAAAGATTTCGCCGCTTTGATAATTGCTACTGATGCATGATTGTTAGCAAGTACTATATCTGGTTTAATTGAACTAATTAGCGATGCAAGTTGTTTCCATTTTGATAAAACAATTTCTGGATGCCATATCGCATTGTTCATTAGTGATGTTCTAATGACATGTCCTTCTGGCATTTTTTCTCTTTTGCGTTGACCTTCAACCGAACTTGTCAAGATATTAATTTTGTACCCCTGTTTACTTAATTCTAATCCGAGTCCTCGGACATATTGCTGAATTCCGCCTGGGACGGGGTAATAATTATCGCAAGTAATCAAGATTTTTCTAAGAGCCATATTTTGAGTACCTCAAATAACCTAGAATTTTCCCTGATATTGATGCAAGGATGTAAATAGGCCACATAAAATTGAAATCATTTCTCATTCTGATGATTCCTTGTTTTATGCCTGGACATCTCCTTGTGCCTCTAAGAATATCCATTATAAGTTTTTCAAAAGAGTTTTTCTTCCAAAAAAACCGTCTCATGAAAAAAATATGATTTCTATTCGCGTAATAAAAGTATTTAAAGCCTTTTCCTCTCTCAAATCCGTGAGAACGCTTTGCTACTTTGTGCCATATCTTAATTTCAGGATTCACGACGACTTTGAACCCAATTTTCTTAATTTTCATGCAAATGTCAGTTTCGTAACGAAATCCCAGCCCCATTGCATCATATATTTCATCAAAGCTGCCAACTAATTTAAATAGATCCATTCGAATAGCCATGAATGCACTCCTTACGTGATCTACTTCAGTAATTCCATGACCTTCAATCCATCCAAAGGCCGTATTGAACTCACCATTTTGAGAAATCCGACCGGTCTCAGCAGGAAGCGGATCTGGACCTTTTGGAACTCTTTGGTTGGGTTCCCTGAGTTCAATAGATCCCACAATTCCGATCTTATTATCTGACTTAAAAGTATTTACGAGTTTTTGTAGAGTATCTGGCTCTAAGAATTCAACGTCATCGTCAAGAGTTAAAAATATTTCTCCTTTTGCATTTTCAATGCCCATATTTCGTGCAAAAATACACCCTTTCTGAGTTATTGAAAGATAGTGAATACGATTATCGTTCTTAGCAGAGTATTCTACAATTTCCTTCGTTTTGTCTGTTGAAGGTCCGTTGTCGACGATAAAAACTTCGAAATCTTTATATTTTTGCTGAAGTAAAGATTCAAGAGTGGCCTTCAGATACTTTGCTCGATTAAATGTTGGGACAATAATTGAGAGAATAGGATATCACCATTACCTTCTACATTTTGTAAACAAGCCTTCAATCTATCTCCAATTCCTTCAAATATTTAAGTATTGATTTGTTTGTGAACTTTCTCGAATTAGTTAAAAAACTCTTGCAATTCCTTCCATAATATTTTTCCTTGATTCTCCCAGTCCAATGTCCGAGCAAGTTTGTATCCATTTTCTCCTAACTGTTTTTTAAACTCATCATCATCTATCAGAGTTTTTAATGCATTATCAATCTCTGGCTGGCTATTTGGATCGACAATTATCCCATCTTTGTTATTTTCTATGATTTCTGTAACACCACAATTTTTACTAAGAATTACTGCACATTTTGCTGCCATTGCTTCAAAAAAAACGATACCCCAGCTTTCTCTTAAACTCGGCATAAGGAACACATCGGCAACCTTATAAAAGGGGTAGAGATCTGTTTTGAAAAGTTTTCCTATGAAGTAAACATCTTTAATCTTTTTTCTCTTGATATAGTTAACGTAATACCGCTTTTCAGGGCCGTCACCAATAAATACCAGTTGATAGTCATCATAACCTCTTTTTATATTAATGAAAGACTGTATGATTCTCATCGTGTTTTTTACTTTATTGAAATTATGGACTGAAAGAATTATTCTTTTATCAGGATTTATACCATATTTTTCCAAGAAATCTTTTGATTTAAGTTTTGTATTATCGATATCATTAAAGTCAACGCCATTATAAATGACTGATATTTTTTTTTCATCCACCCCTTTTTCTATCAACTGTGATTGTACCCTTTTTGTTATCGCTATTATCTTATTCGACTTTCTTAAAAGAATTTTTCTCAGTTTTGGCGGATTTGATATCCAGCGATCTACTCCATGCATTGTAGTTACAGTAGGTAGCCCCACGTTAATGCCAGGGATTGCATTTAAACCATGTCCTATTACTAGATCTATATTTTGTTTTTCTCTATTTAGATACATTGTCGCCTTTTTTATAAAGAAGTCTTCCCAGAAATCTTTTCTATAAACCTTATAGGGATTAAAATAGATTTGTATAGGTCTGTATCTGAGATTGGCTTTATTCTGATAACTTGTATTGGAATAAATTGGTCTTGCAAACAAAAATTCTATATCAGCAAATTTTAATAGAAACGGAGCTATCTTATGTACTCTAATTTTAACTTTTTTTGGAAAAAATCTCTGAAAAGTATTATCGGAAATAAATGGTCTTGCAAAAAGGAATTCTACATTCGCAAATCGTGATAGAAAGGCTGCCATATTGTAAGCTCTATTCTCGACACCACCATAGTATATTTGATACAGCCAGCATAGAGATTTAATAGAGATCTTGTCCAATAAGATATTCCCCTTTCATCATTCTAACCTAATTAGTCTTGATTCAAGTAAATCTTAGTCATAAATATAAACGGCAGTTAGCTGTTAATAATGATCTCAATCGACGACAAGAATGATGTATTCATATATAGCATTATCTTCGCTATTTTTTGACTACGCCCTCTTAAGATGTTTATGGTCTGTTAGAGTTTCTATGAAGTTTTTCCAAGTTCTCGTTTTCCTACTAAAGTTTTTTAGGAGATTATTCAAGTTTTCGTAATTATCTTTGCATTCCCATGCCCAATGTAACGTGATGGGCATGAGATTATTGAAATATGTCCTATTTTTTAGAAATTCATTGATTCGCTCTGAACGACCATAAAAACCGTAATAAGAGGGCATATAAGCGCAACCATTTAGTATCATTGGTGGATAAGCGCCAAATAAATATAATGACTCAGGACCACCAGTCACTATTTCAAAATGTCTTGATAATTCAATAAATGTATCATAATCTATCTGGTTAAAGGGCGGAATGAATACTTTTCTGAAATTAGAATATTCAGAAAACATGTTCAATATTTTTAAAACTCTTTTTCTCAGTTTCTGAATTCCCATTAGTAATAATTCGCTCTTATCTTTTCTTCTCTGATGCGTGAACCCATGTAACCCGAATTCTATGTGTTCTTTTAATAAAAAATCAAAATATTCAGAATTGAGAAAGTCAATTTCTCTACCATAAAACTTCTCAAATGGAGTAACACACAGCAAGTAATCTATTTTATATTTCTTTGTAAGTAAATGAAATCTTTTAAAATTGTCGAATTTGTGATCTAAGCGAGGGTAATCATCCACTCTAATAATAAATTTTCTTTCCGGATTCAATTTAGTGTATAAGCCTTTCCAAGGAAATGAAGTGAGTCGGTCTAATACAATTGTAATTTTTTTAGACTTCTTGTTCTTAACTTGTGTTCTAACAATATGCTTGTTAATCTGACAAAGAAATCTATTGATCTCCATTTTCCTCTTCCAATAACTTAGATTTCGCAAATAACAAATAGAAATCCTTTAAACATCTAAGTTGTTCCCTTATATCACCATAAATATCTTCGGTATAACAATTGAAAGATGTAATAAAATCCTTTGCTTCATTCTGTTAAAATACAGGTGTCACTTGTTGACATCTTGCATTAACGAGTACGACTTCCAATATGTTAATTTTCTACCTAAAAAAACTTCCAGCCCATTGATATCTTCTTCATATATCTTGAATAGGCTTCTAGAAAGTTTTGCACTTAACTCTAACCTCGAGTTTTTGCAAATTTGAAAGAGTAATTTTCTATCAATTAAAAGAATTAGTTTATCAATTAGTCTATCTAAGACTGTTTTTTGTTTCTTACCATATCTTGCGGTTTTGTCTTCATTATAAATTGAAACAAATCGATGACGGATATTGAGTAGTCTGAGCCTTGTGAGCGAGTACACACCTGGATTTTGTTTGCTTTGTAATGTTTTTGGAATGAAATTCTCATCAACTTTAAGAAACCTGAAAATATGTTGAATTGTCTTAAGTGGATTCGCCTTGAGATCACGATAGATAATTACTAATAATTGATCTTTTTTAAAATAATGTAAGTAATGCATCAAATGCTTATAATAAAAACCGAACTCAATAATTTCTTTGGATCTAGGATACAATTTGTAGTATTTTCGGTTAATTACATTGAGTAATCCTTTTTCCAGAGGCTTTATTGGAATAAAACCTGATTTCATCTGGTGAAAATAAGCGGATATCGCTCTCTCTACAGGATTTCGAAGTATCACTATAAGTTTAGCATTTGGAATATATCGATAGATTCTTTCTGGGCATTCTATTTTACCTAAATAGTTAGGACGTTTGATTCCAATTGCTTTTTGAGATAAGTTTTCAAATAATTTTTCAAATTCATTAAAATCTTTTTGAAAGAAATATGGATTCTCGAAAAAGGCCTTTTCTTTTGGAGGCATAAAAATATCGGGATGATCTTCTAAACATTTATGTACGAAAGTGGTAGCAGATCTCTGTGCACCTATGATTAAGAAATTTGGCAACATTCATTATCTTTCCTTTTCGATCGAGTATCTGTAAGATTTGCCCTATATAACCAGAATGCTACTGAACATTTCTTCACTTTTCTTTCTGATGAAGTAAACAATAATTGGGTCTTTTCATTTCCAATGACTTAAATTTAGGCCAGTAATTCTTTCCAATTCTAGATTATGTGGCTTAAACCATCTAGACAGTATTTTTATCGTTTCTTTTTTTGGTTTAGGTTTTTCTTTCTTACTTAAAGCCAAATTCAATTTCGATAGAATTTTTAAAGGGATTTTAAATGTGCTTGGAATAGTTTCTTCTCTCAGAATCCGTACTATATATGATTCTAAACTCCAATTTCTAACAATTTTTCTTTTACTTGCTGGATTGATTCTCTTGTATAGAAATTCCTCATTATAATACCTATCTATTCCCAAAAAATCGTAGACAGAATTTAGAAGCCCTTTTGGATTCTTTTTTAGCATATCAAATTCTAAAAATAAAAATTGATCTTTCGTAAAATACTCTAAATATTTTTTCACATAAGTAGCAAAAAAGCCACGCGTAATTAGATAAGGATGAGTAATTATTGCTTTCTCAAACGTATCTGGCACATAAAAAAAAGCATCACGGTCTTGTAATTTAAAACCTAACGGCCAGTGTTTAGGATATTTAAACCCCATTTTTCTAGCTTTTGGAGAATCAATTGGTTTAATTTTACCACTATATATCGCACCATAAGTAATTGATTCTTGTAATAAGTTGATATATTGCGAAAATGCTCGATCTATTGGATCTCTGACCATTAATATCAATTTTGGTTCATTTAGTGTATTGTAAATCTCTTTTGCAATATTTCTGTGATAAGTAAGCATATATCGTCTAAAATAATCATGATCATAAAGATAGTTTGTTGCTATGTCCATTAGAATTTTCTGCCCATTATAGGCGTCTTTGTAATAATTCGAATACCACTCAATCCCTTTTAAATGATGTCTAGTGAAGTAATGGATCTCTTTTCGTGGTATTAAAATGTCTGGATGATTTTGTAAATTTTTGGATAACCAAGTTGTCCCACATTTCTGGGCACCTAATACAACTACATTAGGTAAGAGATCCTTCATATTTGACATCTAATTTACCCCAATAATGTCCTAAGCTCACAGATTAACAGAAGATAAATTTTATCCAATACTTGATATTTTAGATGTGCTTATACTAATCACTATCGAACATTTGCGGATACGATTTCAAGTGTGTTAATGTCTATCAAATTGATTCATTCGCTAATATGATCCACGGTAAAATCAAGAACAAATAATAAATTCGAATATTCTACACGATATACTCTAGGATCCGGATTCTTAATGAGAAATTGTTGACAATTGTTAAAAGTAAATAAATGGCCAAAGGAGCCTCTCACTACTGCCAGACTAATAAGATAAACTCCGTGATGCAGTCTATTATTTGTAATTGTAAATCTAATTTTCCCGGTATCACTGAAGAAAGATGGTAAATTGGACGTAGAATAAGAACTTATCTTTGCAATCGATTTTCTATTAAAAGCAGAAGAGATAATTACACGAAATTCTGGATTTTTTAGTTCCTCATAACATTTATACTCAAACTCAATTATAATATTTTTTCCAAATTCGATCTCATTAAATTCCGGATTTCCTCCTTCTTCATAAACTTTGCAATTAAAAAGTTCTATCCTTCCTGTTTCCCCTTTCCTTTGCAGGGGAATGAGATCACTTTTTTCTTTGAGAGTTTTTAGTTCCTCTCTGTTCATTAGCAGACTATAATTATTGATAACATCTTCAACCTCTCCATAATCAATAACTTCTCCTTTGTTTAACATAAGTGCCTTATCACAAACTCGTCTCACGGTATTAAGATTATGAGAAACAAGAACGACTGAAGTACCATTTTCAACCAATTCCATGAATTTTCGTTGTGACTTATCTCTAAATTTGATATCTCCTACTGACAAGATTTCGTCAACTAGAAGTATATCTGGCTCACAATGAATTGCCACCGCAAATCCAAGTCTCACATACATGCCAGAACTATAATGCTTCACAGGCATATCGAGAAAATCACCAATATCAGCAAATTCAACTATAGAATCAAATTTCTTGTTAATTTCTTCTTTGCCCATTCCTAATACTGCACCGTTAATATAGATGTTCTCCCGCCCTGATAACATAGGATGAAAACCAGCTCCAACTGCTATTAATGCACCTACTTTTCCTTTTACTGTAATCTTACCTTGATCTGGCATGTAAATGCCATTTAACATAGACAATAGTGTTGTCTTTCCAGAACCATTAGGGCCAACTATTCCAAGACATTCGCTTTTTTTTAATTCAAATGAGATGTCCTTTACTGCCCAAAATTCACTTTTTCTAAGTCTGTCAGATTTTGAGTGCATTTTAAAAGTATTTCTAAGGATATCTTTCAAGCCATAAACCATAGATCGCCTAAGTGACTTAGAAAATTTTTTTGATACGTTTTCGACTTTGATAACGACTTCGTTATCGTTTAACGACCTAACATCTGTATTTTTTAAAGACATATTACTAGAGCCTCTCTGGAATTCTGGTTTCTGTCAAATGAAACGTCATCCAGCAATAGAAAAAGACGAAAATAGAAAGACCACAAGAAATAAAGTAGCCCAGCGGATGGCTTAATGTTCCTGTTAGTGCAAGATCCCTAGGTGCTATGGAAAGATAATACAAGGGATTGATGCGGGCCAATGTTGCCAAAAATCCCATTTCAGGAAGTTCATACGCGATAGGAGTGATAAACAGCAAAAAAGTTAATCCAAGGCCAAGAATTCTTCCTAAATCTCGTATTATGCCATTTATTAACGAAAAAATGAAGCCTAATCCACAAGTTAATAATAATATCGGGATTATCATTAATGGAAACAGCAAAAATTTCCAGTGAGGAAAAAATCCATAAATACCAAACAAGATAAAAACAATGCCCATCTGAAGAGCAAATGAGAATAGTGCATTTCCTAATGATGCAAAGACCAAGGTTTCCCGAGGAAAATTAACCTTTTTAATCATAGATCCCGCACTAACCAAAGAATTTGTACTCTGTACAATCCCTGTGACAAATAACTGCCAGAAAGATAATCCTAGGAGCGCATAGATTACATAAGGCACCTCTATAACTCCAACATTAAATAACCCTGAACTTCTTAGAAGAATAAAAATTGCTAGTGTTACAAGAGGCAGTATAAAAGCCCATATAATACCCAATAGAGATTGACTATACTGCCCTTTAAATTCTCTGAAAAAAAATTGACGGATTAGCCATAAGTTTTCTTTTAAATCCTGGAAATTTTCTTTCCAGAGTGTAATATAACCTTGTTTTACTGTACGATCGGGTTCATATATTGCGATCTTTTTTTCGCCCAAAATCAGCCCACAAGAACTTTGATATTTGGGGTAAATTCAATTAAGTTATGAATTTATGTCTATCGCTTTGAAATTAAGACCGTTATGATTTTCTTAATAGACCAAAAAAGCTTTTATCAGGAAACATGGAAAGGGCTATGAAGTTAATTATAAATCTGGTTTGGCTTTTTTGCGATAACTAAAGCAATCGTGATTCAAGATATTTCCAAAGTCGTTATTTTTAGTTTCTAAATCATTTAAGCATTCGAGATGCAAGATATCTAATCCTAGCTTGGCAATAGTAAAGATAATTAGCCCAACTAATAGATCCAAGTTTCCAATCATAACCTAGACGTTTTGCTATAGGATATAAAATAGCATATATTTCCTTTTGCTCAGAAAGGTCTAATTCAGTTCGCCATTTCTCGCTTAAGTTGGCAAAAATTTTGCCTTGGATCTGTCTATCTTTGAACATTGTATTTGATTTGGCGGGAAGACCATTCACTGTAGGGTAAAGCAGATTGTTGTCAATTTTGATTCCTAAGAAATTAGCGATAGTTTTCATCTCAATTTCTGGATTCTTTATTAAATCTTCATATCGTAAAATATGATACCTGCTTTTTCCAAGTCTTTTTTGGTAAAAAAATCCGAGTTTATTTGATTTCTGGATTGCATAAGAATAACCTTCTACATCCCAATTCAATTTATGGAGTTTGCAACGTCGCTTCAAGGAAGCCATATTCGAGCGAGGATCACGTATAATGTGAATGAAACGTGCAGAAGGAAAATAGTTTAAGATCTGATCAACTTTCAATTCATTCCTAGGGTTTTTTTCAACCCAAAACTTAGGATCGGTTGCACGCTGTGGATTTGCACAATAAAAAGCTAAGACAACTGCAATAAAAGGGCTAGTGTCAGAAGAAGGTAAATCTTCAAGCCAATAATTTAGATAGTAAAGAAATTCCAAATATGGATGAACTTTTTCACCCATTATCCAGAATGGTTTTTGACCTGTGGGATTGATAAGGCGAGAGATCCAGTGCACATCCCAATTTGTTAGACGCTCCTCTAAAGGTGTATTCAGCGTATTATTTATCCAATTTATCAGATTTGAGTCACCAGGCATGACAATAAGTTCAGGATGGTTATCCAAGAGTTCTAAAAGTAATGTTGTTCCACTTTTCATGAAACCACAGATGAAAACACATTTTTGGGTCAAATTCTTCGCTGAGTCTATAAGTTTATTATCGGGCTCCCAGTTTGGCACTTCTATACTTTTAAGAACATTTGCATATGCCTTGAGGATCTTTCGCACATCTTTTGTATTTTGGGGATCGTGTTTTGGGAATAATCTATCCCTTTCGTCGAGAATTCGAGTTAGACTAAGATGGATCTCCTCAAGTTCTCTACTTGTATCTATTTTTATTGACATTACCCAATTGAACTCCAATGACTTCTTTTTTGTAGTTCATTATGAAATTAGACTGAATAAGATTCTCCGCTTTTAGGTATATAGAGAATGCTTACAAATAGACCTAACTTTTCAAAAATTAAACACAAGGAAAACATATTGGCATTTCTAAAGAAATATATTATGTTTTTCAGCAATTCTTTCGCTACGAAAAACAATTTTCTAATGCCAAAAGTATGCATTATCCCCTCACTCAAACCTCCATAGAAGAATCGTTTGAAAAAGTAACTTCTGTCCAACCTTGTAGGGTATACCTTATGTCTCACCACAGCTTTGGGCGTGTAAATAACAAGATAACCTGCTTCCTTAACTCTCTTACAAAACTCGACCTCTTCATTTGATAGAAGAAGTTTTCCTCTACGACCTAAATCTTCTCTAAACAAATTCATTTCATTGAATAATTCCTTTCGGACTGCAAAATTGCAGCCAAGTACATATTCAACTTTTTGCCTTTTATTTGAAAAATGTGAAATTCCTATTGCTGGAGTCAATCGATCATCTAACCATCGAGGAACGCGTTCAGTTAAGAAAAGCGGGATTGATCGACCCCCAACAATGCCTGTTTTTTTAGTATTAAATACATTTAAAAGATTTTGAAGCCAATTAGGACAGGCTATACAATCGTCATCGATAAAAACCACAATATCATTCTTTGCAAGGAGAACGCCGAGATTTCTGGCTCTGGACAGACCTATGGGAATTTTAGAATGAGTTATTCTTACTAATAAATTATCCTTATATCTTTTTTTTAAATCAAGCGCTGTTAACACGTTGGGGGATGACTCAATAACAATAATCTCAAAATTATGTTTGTTGAGATTAAGGAGGCTGTTAATACAATCTACAACGTCTTGTCCTCTCCCATAAGTTGAAATAACTATAGAAGCATCCATTTCTCGCTCTACCTTATTTGCGCCTTTTAATCAATGTGCCGTGACGCACTACAAACGTTTTCTTGTCGTTTGAAAGCGCCTTTTTAGATTCATTTGTATGTACTATAATTCGATTTGACATTACGGTTATTAATTTCACAAGGAATACTCGCAAAAACGTTCCTGCAACCCTTGATAATATATTCTTCCATTTTTTGTTCCAGAGATAATGAGGGTTATAAACAGTGTGCATTGTTGTTATTGTTTTAACGTTAAATAATTTTGAGAGGAAATAGAAGAGTAAAATAGAAGTGCCTATCTGGAGAAATGGAAAACATTTGAATAAACCATATTCAAATTGTATATGCACAAGTTGGGGATGGTACCGATCAATAATTTTCACCAAAGCGATGCTAAAACTCCAGTTCTTCTTAAGTTTAATCCGCAGAACTTTCAGTTGTTGATTTTCTAACGAGTTTGCCAAGAATGATGCATATTCGCCTATGCCACAACGTTCCCCAAAGGTACTAACTATCGCTATGTGTGAAGGATGATATGTTTTTAGCAGATTACGATATATTTTGAGATGTTCATTAGCAATGTTGCTCCATGATGTTTTAGAGGCTAATTCTTTTGTACGAGATTCATAAAACTTCTTCAATTTGCTATTCTTCATTTTAAGAATAGCGTTTCTTAATGCAATTTTATCGTAAGGATCGACCAATAAAGCGTTTCCTCTTAATAATTCTACGAATTCTCCAATTTTTGAGGCAATAATCGGCTTTCCAAGACCTAATGATAAATGGAGAATTCCAGAGCCACTTTGAGATACATCTAAATAAGGTAAAATAACTATATCGCTATCTGCAATTATTTCAAGAAACTCCTCTTTCGAAAAGAATTTTTCAATTATTTTCACATTACAAGGAGCATTTTCTTTTATTTTTGTCAAGTATGTCTTATGAACACGTGAATCAGTTCTAATTG